>JBGPHY010000840.1:0-2719 GCA_041484625.1 Terriglobia bacterium
CAACGTCGTATTTCTTGACTTCTTCAACAGCTCTCATATATGATCCCTCATGGAGGCTGTTATGGGATCTATCGGCGTGCCGGAGATGATTATCATTTTTATTGTGGCGCTCATAGTCTTCGGGCCCAAGAAACTACCGGAACTGGAGAAGTCCCTTGGAAAAGGCCTCGCGGAGTTTCGCCAGGCTTCCAACGAACTGAAGGCCACCATTGAAGAGGAAGTCCGCTCTATTGAAACCGAGACCAATAAGCCCCTTGACCATTCCGACCCCTACACCGGGACCACGAAGCCCCACGATCCCTCAGATCTCAAGACTGAGACCAAATCTAATTCCTAAGTGGTATTGAATGTTCTTTGATGACGAGGATGAGAAAGAACTGGACGATTCCGCCAAGATGTCCTTTCTGGATCATTTGGATGAACTTCGTACTCGCCTGATTTACTCGCTGATATTCCTGGGTGTTGGATTTCTGGTCTGCTGGGCTTTCTCCGAGCAAATCTATAACTTCATGGCGATTCCGATCACCCAGCACCTGGGGGGTCGGAAACTGGTCTTCACCAATCCCACCGACCCCTTTAGTCTATACATGAAGATCGCCCTAATCGCCGGGGCTTTCTTAACATCTCCTTTGCTTCTTTGGCAGGTGTGGCTTTTCATTTCACCCGGCTTGTACGTGCGGGAGAAGAAATTTGCCCTCCCTTTTATATTCTTTTCCAGTCTGCTCTTCATCCTGGGTGGTGTGTTTGCCCACATCATTGCCTTTCCCATGACCATTGGGTTCCTGTTGCGGGTCGGTCAATCATTTGAGCCCATGGTGACCATCACAGAGTATTTCGACCTCTACATTACGGTGATCCTGGGATCTGCCATCATCTTCGAGATTCCGATTCTCATCTTCTTCCTCTCCATCTTCGGGATTGTGACTGCCCGTTTCCTGCTCAAGAACTTCCGCTATGCCGTCCTCATCATCTTCATTGTGGCTGCCATGGTCACCCCGACCACCGATATCCCCACGATGCTGGTCTTTGCCATGCCGATGCTGATGCTTTACGTGGTGGGCATTGGAGTGGCATGGATCTTCGGGAAAAGAAGGAAGAAAACGCCCGCACCGGAGTGAGCATTCATCTCGGAGCTATTCTGTTCTGCGGCTATTGACGATAAGAAGGGCTAGTAGTTCTAAGGATTGTTCTATGCCGAAGAACCACTCCCCGTTTATAGTGCTGGCAGTTTTCGGAATCTGTCAGTTCCTGCCTGTGGCAGAGTGTGCTTCCTCCAGGGGTCTTCCCCAGGACCGTATTGATCTGGTGCTGGAATTCCAGGACCAGTTGAATCGCTCTTTTCGATGCGACTACTCCGTTATCGTTGGTCGCACTTCAAGGTACGCTTCGAGTAGCAGCGCAGGGATCGTCCTGCTCGATAGGGAATTCCTGGAACTGGCCGACAGCGGCAGTCTCTTCTTTGCTATCGTCCACGAGTATGCCCACGCCTTTCTCGGTCATGACCTCCGGTTGTTGAATGCGACTGGAGATCCAGGCGAAGGTTGGGGGGAACCATGGAGAATGCTCGAACTGCGACGACGTTTCGAGAAGGAGGCCGACGGCATTGCCGCTCGAAAAGCCAGGCAGTTTGGCTACGATCTGGAGCTTTTTGCACGGTTCCTCCTCGATCAATCTGACCCTGAGAAAGGGTATCCCCTTGAGAGCCGAATCTATTCCAAACCCAAGGACCGAGTGGAGTATATTTTGGCGGTCTACCGTTCTGCGCAGTGAATCACGGGTGGGGACCTCTCCCCTGGGATCCCCCCCTGTCTTTTCCCTCTTCCCCCTTCTTCATCCCGCATTAACCACCCGGTATATGAAAAAAATCCTTGCGGGCTGTAATTTTTATCTAGCATTGTCGGCAGCAAACCTGTAAATTCGTCACTAAATTAAACGATCGTATTGACCCGGTGACCCTTAGATCTCATCAAGATGGCTCCTGGTTTGGCAACAAGCGTGCACCCTGTTATTGTGAAGATCTCCTAAGGATTGTTGCGTGGTGAAATCAAGCCATGATCTGCGATCAATGGGTGGCAAACTAACAGAAAGGAAGTAACTCATGAAAGTATCAACCCAAAAAATGCCTCTCCTGGGGTTCCTGGTGCTCCTCATTGCTTTACCCCTGACGGGCTGTGCTACCAAGAAGTATGTCAAGCAGCAGATTGACCCGGTAAGCGGCAGGGTGGATGAACTGACGGAACTCACTAAGAAGAACGAGAACGCCATTAAGGACGTGGATGGCCGGGCTCAGGCCGGGATCCAGACAGTCCAGACCAGGGCCAACGAAGTTGACCAAAAGGCTACGACGGCCAATCAAAAGGCCGAGGAAGCTCAACAGCTGGCTCAGAACAACCAGTCGCAGATCACCCGGGTGGAATCGAATTTCAACCAGAGAATTAGCAATATCGACAGCTACAAACAGGTGGATACATCCAGCATCAACTTCGAATTAAACAGTGCCGAATTGACTGATGAGGGGAAAGCAGCCTTGGACAATCTGTCATCAAAGGTTAAAGCCACCAAGGGGTATGTTCTGGAAATTCAAGGTTTCACGGACAAGACCGGCACAGCCAACTACAATCTGGCCTTAAGCCAGCGCCGCTCCGAAAGTGTTGTCCGATACCTCTGCCAGCAGCATCAGATCCCCCTGTTCCGCATGTTCATTCTCGGATTAGGTGCC
>JBGPHY010000841.1:0-2710 GCA_041484625.1 Terriglobia bacterium
CATGGAGCAGGCTCTCCGGGGAAGCCAGCCTTTTGGGATGTCTTTTGTGAAATCTGCCTCCACCGCTGTCTCTGTCAGCGTTATGCAGATCATCAGAAACCTGGATGCGCTTGCGCCCGGCAGGTATCGCCAGCTGCACAGCCAGTTCAAAGAGATTCAAGAGAAGATCAACTGCGTGCTCGTGTCAAGGAAACCTCCCAGGGGACAACGGCTGGTAGTTCCCCTCGGAGGAATCGACAAAAACCTGGCCGATGAGGTGGGGAGTAAGATGGCCAATTTGGGGGAGATTCTCTCCCGGATGAATCTATCCGTGCCGGCGGGCTTCGTTATTACCTCCCTGGGCTATCAACGATTCATGGAGGTCAACGACCTCCAAGTTGAAATCGACCGGCGCATTCAGGCAACCGACACGGATGACGTCGGTCAATTGCACGCCTTGAGCGCCAACATCCAGCAACTCATCATACGAGCACAGGTTCCGGAAGACCTCCAACACGCCATTATGGAAGCCTATGCTCAACTGGAAACCCGAGCCGGAAAGGAGGTGAGGGTTTCGATGCGCAGCAGCGCCCTGGGAGAAGACATCGCCGGGACTACCTTTGCAGGTCAATACCAGTCCCAACTCAATGTGAGTCCCGAGCACATCATTCAGGCTTACAAAGAAATCCTGGCCAGCAAGTACACCTTGCAGGCGATCCATTACCGGTTCAGCCGGGGCATTCGGGATGAAGATGTCGCGATGTGCGTGGGGTGCATGGCTATGGTTAACCCTGTTTCCGGTGGCGTAATCTACTCACGCAACCCTGTAGCGCCGCAAGAGGATACCATTTTGATCAGCTCCGACTGGGGGCTCCCCAAAGCGGTGGTGGATGGTATTGCAGGATCCGACCTGTTTGTGGTCTTGAGGAAGATTCCCCTTAGGCTCCTTCGCAAAGAAATCAGAGTCAAGGACCGCAAGCTGGTGTGCCAAGCCGAGGAGGGACTCAGCCGTGTGGACCTGGCGGAACCCGAGAGCACGAGTCCCTCTCTCACGGATGACCAGGCCTTGAAGTTGGCGGCCATGGCATTGAGATTGGAGGAACACTACGGTTCCCCCCAGGATATTGAATGGGCAATCACCCCCAACCAGACCATTTATATTCTCCAGTGTCGCCCACTGAAACCGATCGAGGGTGGACAAGAATGGTCGAAACGGCTAGCGAGACGTGCTACCGACGAGCCAGCGCTTCTCATGAGAGGCGTGACAGCCAGCCCCGGTGCAGCCTGTGGGCCGGTGTTCCGGATGAGGCGAACCGCCGATATACTGCGATTTCCGAGCGGTGTGATCCTAGTAGTGGCACAGCCGCTGCCGAGCTGGACAAGTGTGCTCAGCCGGGCAGTTGCCGTGATTGCTGAACAAGGGAGTGTCACGGGACACCTCGCCAGTGTGGCTCGTGAATTCGGCATACCCGCCCTTTTCGGGGTTGTGGGAGCCCTGGAAACACTAAAGGACGGAACCGTGATTACCGTTGATGCAGACGGCTGCAGAATCCATGAAGGACGAAAGGAATCTCTGCTGGACAGCCAGATGCCCAAGTTAAACCTGATGCAGAGTAGTCCGGTCTACGAGGTACTGAAAGGGATATCGAGGCACGTTCTTCCCTTGAACTTACTGGATCCAAACGCTCCGGAGTTCGAACCCAGTAAATGCCGGACACTTCACGATATCACACGCTTTGCACATGAAAAATCGGTAGAGGAGATGTTTCGCTTCGGCAAGGAACACTGCTTCCCGGAACGAGCCAGCAAGCAGTTGGTAGGTAATGTGCCCATGCAGTTGTGGGTGATCAATCTGGACGATGGCTTCCGGGAAGAAGTGGATAACCGATACGTCCAGTTAAGCAATATCACATCCCTTCCGATGCTTGCCCTGTGGGAAGGAATGATGGCCGTCCCCTGGCAGGGTCCGCCTCCAATCGACGCTAAAGGGCTCCTGTCGGTCATGTTTGAGGCGACAATCAATCCACATCTGGATCCTGCTATGACCGGTCCATACACAGACCGAAATTACTTCATGATCTCCAGGAACTTCTGCAGCCTGCAATCAAGATTCGGGTTTCATTTCTCCACGCTCGAGGCGCTAGTGGGCGAGAGGACTCTGGAGAATTACATCAGTTTCCAGTTCATGGGAGGCGCTGCCAATTTTCAAAGAAAACAGACCCGCGTCATGTTCATTGGGAGCCTCCTCGAAGAGTACGGCTTTCGCGTGGAGGTCAAGGGGGATGCCCTGTTCGCTCGTTTAGAAGGCCAGCAAGAAGAGGTCATGCAAGAGAAGCTGAAGGTCCTCGGGTATCTAATTATCCACACGCGGCAGCTTGACATGATCATGTCCGACGGGGCATCGATCAACAATTACAGGGCAAGAATTCAGGACGATCTAAAGTCATTATGCCATCTGCCCCACTCCTCCCAGGAGGACCTTACTTCATCCAGCCCCTAGCGAAAACTCACAGCCAGCGAAACTAAGGATCAAACCACCCACCACCGCATCAGAGATGGAGCATGCTCGTCATGCGAGAGAAGGAGTGAGCAAGCCGCAAGTAAGCGCTACGGCTGGCTTTTCGCCGCGTCCCGAACCGGCCCGGGAGGGCTCGCCTGGCGCAGCACGAACTCCTCCATGGAGACGGTGTACTCGTCCTTCGCGGGCGTGTAGCGGATGCACGACCGGGTC
>JBGPHY010000842.1:0-2699 GCA_041484625.1 Terriglobia bacterium
CTGATCCTGTAGGGCGGGTCGGCGGGAAGCAAGCCGTGAGGAGCGGATCATCCGAGTTAGGAAGATGCGGAGCCTGGGTGCAACTTCATCCGCAGGAACCAAAGACAATTGGACTCGAATGAATTTGTGTGCCAAAGAGGAGAGACTTCGTTATGAATTCGGGGAAATTTGACTTTGCGCTCGCTATAGGAGGTGCCGCCGGACAGGGGATAGCGACTCCGGGGGATACTTTGGCTCGAATCTTCGTGCGGCGCGGCCTCCATCTGGACACCTATAATGCATATCAATCGATAATCCGGGGAGGCCACATCTTCCTGACGGTACGAGTCAGTGACCAGATGGTTTACAGCCACGGGGATAAGCTGGATCTCCTACTTTGTCTGAATCAGGACACCATGAACCGGCACCTGAAGCTGATGGGTCCGGGCAGCCGAATCGTGTTCAATAGGGACACCATCAAACCGGGTGAGAGGTCCGAAGGCGTTCAGTTGTGTCCCATGCCGGTTGGCGAACTGACTCAAAATAACCGGAACCAACTGGTCCAGAATACAGTGGCCCTGGGCGTCATCACTGCTCTGCTGGGCCTGGATTTTCATATCCTGGAGACCTCTTTGGTTCAACAATTCCAGCGAAAAGGCCAGGCAGTGTTGGATGAGAACATCGGAGTCGCACGAGCCGGCTTGGATTACGCCAAAGCGCAATTTGAACCTTTCCCGGTCCCCATGCCGGCGGGACCCAAGCCTTTAGCCTGGTGGAGCGGTAATGAAGCCCTGGCCATGGGAGGAGCAGCCGCCGGGGTAAAGTTCTATTGTGCCTATCCGATGAGCCCGGCCAGCGGGATTCTGCATTGGATGGCCAAAAATGCACGCGAACTGGGTATCATGGTTCGCCAGGTCGAAGATGAAATCGGCGTTGCCAACATGGCCATCGGGGCCGCTCATGCGGGGTGCAGAGCCATGTGCGCGACTTCTGGGGGCGGATTCGCTTTGATGACGGAAGCTGTAGGCATGGCAGGGATGATGGAGGTCCCAGTGGTGTTTATAGATGTCATGCGAGCCGGACCTTCCACGGGTGTACCCACCAAGAGCGAACAGGGTGACCTTTGGCAGGTGCTCGGTGCGAGCCAGGGTGACTATGAGCGTTTCGTGGTGGCTCCGAGGGATCCCCTCGATGCCTTCAACACGATCGCCGAACTCTTCAATCTGGTCGACAAGTGCCAGTGTCCAGGTATTGTCATCTCTGACCTGCTGATTTCTGAAGGCCGCTACAGCGTTGATCCTGACGAGATCGACATGCATCCCAAAATTGATCGCGGTGAACTGATCACCACACCTTCAACCACTAACAGCTACCTGCGCTATAAGGACACAGAGACCGGCGTCTCGCCCAGGGCTATACCAGGGCTGGAGGGCTACGTTCACGTGGTCGCCACCGATGAGCATGATGAAGACGGGGTGTTGATCAGCGATGAGTTTACCAATCCTCACAAGCGTCGCAAGATGGTGGAAAAACGAGCTCGAAAATTCAACACCATCGTCGGTCAAATTGCGCCTCCTCAAATCGAAGGTCCCGAAGATGCCGAATTGACGATGGTTGGCTGGGGATCGACCTACGGTGTCATTCGAGAGGCGGCCGAACAATTGCGAGACGCCCGGGTCACTGCCAACCAGCTTCATTTAAAGTGGATGGTTCCGTTCCATGCGGAGGCCGTTACGCAAGCTCTCTCTCGTTCCAAGCGCATCATTATTGTTGAAAACAATTACTCCGGTCAGTTCGCCCGTTATTTACGAAGTGAGACCGGGATCTCTGCCCACGGGCATATCCGCAAATATGATGGTGAGCCCTTTATGCCCCACCACATTGTCAATGGGGTGTTGGAGCAATTAGCCGGCAGAACGGATCGGTACGTTCCGTTCCAGGAAATTATGGTTTAGAGGAGATGACATGTCCACAGCTGTAACAGAAGAAAAACCCTTTGCCGAATTGAAGCCGAAGGACTACAAGGGAAAAGTGGATCCGGACTGGTGTCCGGGGTGTGGCGATTTTGGGGTTCTCAACAGCCTGCAGAAAGCCTGTGCGGAGTTAGGACGAATGCCGCACGAGATCCTAACTGTTAGCGGCATCGGTTGTTCCTCCAATTTTCCGGGATTCTTCCATGCCTACGGAATGCATACGCTTCATGGCCGCGCACTGGCAGTGGCGACAGGAGCCAAAATGGCTAACCATGAGCTGACCGTCATTGTCACTGGTGGCGATGGTGATGGTTACGGGATAGGTGGAAACCACTTCATGCATACAGCACGGCGCAACGTTGATTTGACCTATCTGGTTATGAATAATCAGATCTATGGTCTTACGACGGGCCAGGTTTCGCCGACCAGTTGCGTCGGCATGAAAACCAAAAGCACTCCATTCGGCAGCGTGGAGTCTTCGGTTAATCCGATCACTTCAGCCATTATGAATGGCGCGACTTTTGTGGCTCGCGGTTTCAGCGGCGACCCCAAGCACCTGGTGGAATTGATGAAGAAGGGAATCCAGCATAAAGGCTTTTCCCTGATTGATGTGTTCAGTCCCTGTGTCACCTTTAATCATGACAACGATTACAATTTCTTCCGCCCTCGGATCAAGAGGCTGGAGGACGAAGGCCACGACGCCAGCGACTGGAAAGCTGCCTGTGAGAAAGCGATGCTCTGGGGAGA
>JBGPHY010000843.1:0-2692 GCA_041484625.1 Terriglobia bacterium
GCGGCTGGCCTGGATGGTGGAGGATGCGGGGGTGGAGGTGTTGTTAACCGAGGAGCGGCTGCTGGGGAGCCTGCCGCCGGTCAAGGCCCGGCTGGTCTGTCTGGACCGGGACCGGGCGGAAGTGGCTGGCTACCCGGTTACCAATCCCGGCGTCTCAACCCTTCCCCACCAGCTAGCCTATGTCATTTACACTTCCGGCTCGACGGGGAAGCCCAAAGGAGTCGCCATCCCGCACCGCGGCATCGTCCGGCTGCTGTTCGGCGTGGACTACGTTGAACTAGGACCGGCCGAGCGCCTTCTCCACTGGTCTTCGATTTCTTTCGATGCCTCCACCTTTGAGCTTTGGGGGGCGTTACTGCATGGCGGCTGCTGCATCCTTTACCCGGAAAGGATCCCTACTTTGGAATCGCTGGGAGCATTGATCAAGAAGCAGCAGATCAGCACGCTGTGGTTAACCTCTGCCCTGTTTAACCTGGTTGTGAACGAAACGCCGGAAATACTGCGTGGCGTGCGACAGTTGCTGGTGGAAAGCGAAGCGGTCTCAGCCGCTCACGTCCGTCGGACTTACGAGCTGCTGCCTTCGACCCGGATCGTCAATGGTTACGGCCCCACGGAAAGCACTACCTTTACTTGCTGCTATCCCATCCCGAGGAATCTCCGCTTTGCGGGACCTTCTATCCCCATAGGCCGCCCGATCTCAAACACGCAGGTCTATTTGTTGGATCGCCGGTTGAACCCCGTTCCCATCGGAGTGCCTGGGGAACTCTTCGTGGGTGGGGCGGGTCTGGCCCTGGGCTATCTGAATCGACCTGAGCTGACTGGCGAAAAATTCATTGTGAATCCATTGAACGGAGACGACAAAGACAGGCTGTACCGAACAGGGGACATTGCACGTTACCTGGCAGACGGCAACGTGGAGTTTCTGGGACGGCGGGACCAGCAGGTCAAGATTCGCGGCTTCAGAGTGGAATTGGAGGAGATTGAGGCCGTTCTCTCAACTCACCCCGCCATTTCAAATGCGGTTGCGGTCGTGCAGGAAGATGAAACTAGAGGAAAAATCCTGGTGGGTTATTTTGTTCGGTGCGCTGGAACCGCAGTGACCGAGAAAGACCTCCGAGAATTTCTCAAAAACAGATTGCCCGACTTTATGATCCCTTCCGTCTTGAAAGAGCTTGGGACGATTCCCTTGACACCCAACGGTAAAGTGGATCGTCGTTCTCTTCCAAAAGTTAAACCTTCTGACGCATTGGAGGATGCAGCTTTTGTAAGACCAAGAGACGCATTGGAATTGAAGCTGACCAGGATCTGGGAAGAGGTGCTAGGAACGAAACCTGTCGGGGTCAAGGACAACTTCTTCAGTCTCGGTGGCAACTCCCTGCTCGGCGTGCGCCTTTTTGCCAGAATCCGGAAGCAGTTGGGGTGTGAACTTCCCTTGGCGATTCTGTTTCAGGCGCCGACGGTGGAACTACTGGCAGGGGCGCTGAGGCAGGAAAGGGTGGAAGTACCGTGGAGGTCGCTGGTAGCCATTCAGCCAACCGGTTCAAAATCGCCGCTCTTCTGTCTGCATCGGGCAGGCAGCTATGTACTTTGCTACAGCACCTTGTCACGCTACCTGGGAAAAGAGCAGCCCATCTATGGCCTGCAGACATTGGGTGCAAACGGCAAAGAGCCGTGCCTGACTCAGTTGGAAGAGATGGCGGCACACTACATTCGGGAGATGCGAAGCCTCCAGCCGGAAGGGCCATACTATCTGGTGGGGCACTCGCTAGGGGGATGGCCGGCCTATGAGATGGCCTGTCAACTGGAAGCTGCGGGGGAGAAGGTAAAGCTGCTGGCTATGCTTGATACTTTCGGACCGGACTACCCCAAGTATCCGCCGGGGGTGGTCCGGAAGAAGGTAAAAGAAGAGCCCCCTTTGAAACGTCTAAGACGACATGCCGGAAAGCTCATGGGATTGCCGGTGAAACAAGAAGTGGCCTATGTGATGGAGAGGGTGAGGCCCATTGAAGAGCACTGGAAAAAACGGGCGAAGGGGTGGATGTGGCGCAGGGCGTATTGGATCTGTCGAAGGCTGGGTCGCACGGTCCCCCGATGGCTGGACGACGTCGAACAGGCCAACCGGCAGGCCGTCAGAAACTACACGCCGAAGTACTATTCCGGGTGCGTGACCCTGTTCCGGGCGAGCCGACAGCCAGAGGGATGCATTCCGGACCCCACGCTAGGGTGGGGGAAAATAGCCCCGGGAGGGGTGGACGTTTACGAAGTTGACAGTCACCACGGGGACATCCTTGATGAACCGTACGTGGGGCATTTGGCTGAGAAGTTCGTGGATTGCCTGGCCAGGATCCAGACCGGCTAGCTACGGGAGCATTCTAGTGAAGGGGACCTTGAATGTGGGAGCCAATCATGGGACCGCTGTCCTCCGAGCGCTATCTGATTTGACCAAGGAAAGAGTGGGAGCCGATCTCCGAGCGGCGACCGGTCTCACCAGGAACCTGCCATTCGGAGCTTGGCTCCCACATTGGGTTGAGACGGGTCGCCGCACGGAGCGACCGCTGTCGCGGAGTGGGGTTCCCACGCCAAGACCTAATTTCAGTTAAATGACAACCCACCATTCTGAAGACGAATTCCAGTTGTCCCCTCCTTCCAAACTGGATCTTGGAGGAAGAGACATTCATGTATGGAAAATGAA
>JBGPHY010000844.1:0-2689 GCA_041484625.1 Terriglobia bacterium
CGCCGCATGGTCAGTATCGATTCTGACTGTGTTTCCAACTCTCTTGACTAACCCCAGCGGATCGTCTTTAGAGGGTATCCGGTCAAGCCTTTCGGTCTTTAGGAAGCGTTCCGCCAGATCTGATTCCGCCTGGGTCGACGCCTGATTGTATTTTTCAAAGACCTCCTGGGCTACTTCGCCAAGGTGCTTTCGAGCGGCTTCGAGGAGGTCCGCAGAAAATTCGCTGACTGGCCGCGGCTTCCCTTTAAAGATGAACGAACCCTCCGAGAGGCTCTTCTTCAGGCGGCTTTCGAGGTCGAGCGCAAGGCTTTCTGCCCTTTGTGCCTGACTGCGCAGATAGTCAGCGACTTCTTTGTCTGCTGGGTTCCGATGTTTGCTCTGGATTTCACTGCACCGGTAGATTTCCAGACCGAGCTTGTCGACTTCCGGATCCTGGCGGCCCAAAAGATAAATGAAATTCCGGCTGGACCGTTGCTGGGATTCCAGGATTCTTTCCGATTTTCGGCTCTCGTAATCGAATTCCGGGACAAACTCAATGTGGGTTTGAATTTCCTCCTTTTCACCTACCAGGGAGACCAGGCTAGCCCCGGAATAGACTTTCAGACCAGTGCTCACCATTCGTGCGTTGAAAAGTTTCGTGCTCGGCGGAGGATTAAAGACCGACTCCAGGCTGGTGTTCAAGATTCGTTGCGAATCGGCACGGCGAGGAATAAACCCGCTCCGTTCTTGTTCCAGCGTCGCCACGGCTTCACTCATGAAGCGGAGGCTGCCATCCACTTCACCGAGGGGAACCGAAGGCTCGTTCAATAATTGCTCCACCGCGGTCTTCACTTGGGGCAAAAGGGAAGGGGACTCGACCATTGGATGCATCAAGGCCGAGAGGTTTTCGCGGGTGATCGGGAAATCTTCCAACACTTGGAGGACGGCAATGGATTTCGCTACGTTGGCCTCAAACGAATCAGCACCAAAAGTCTTCTTCACTCTAGCGACGCCAGCCACAATGTGTCTGAAGGAACGCTCGATGTCACGTTCCAGTGTGTCATAAAAAGTGACAGTGGTTGCCAAGGTGCCGAGGGACTGATCGGCCAACAGCTTCTCCCCTGAGCGTAGCCCGCTGGGATCGACCAGGACATCCTGGATCACCTTGATGGCTGAACGAAGGCCGATACCACCGCTGGTCTTGGCCAACCGGCCTAGTAGCTCCAGCAGAATGTCGAAGTGCTGCGGCAGGAACGGGTACAAGTCGCAGAAAACCTTCTTTTCGAGATTTGCCTTGTAATAGCGGGTATTCTCCAACTTGGTGGCGTATTGCAGCGACGGTCCATACTGCTCAAACATTGCCTGCAACTTCTTCTCTTCCGCAGGTGGCTTGCTGAGTAGACGCCGATAGCATATTTCTTTGATATCGCTGACTTCGAGATCGATAGGAACAGGAAAGCGATCCTTCAACTTGAAGAGCTTGGCCGAATTCATGCGGGCAGTGGGATCATCTTCCGTCAGGGTCTGCTGGGCCGTAGCGATGACCCAGGCCCGTCCATTGCCCAGGTTCTTGACGTTCTTGGCGAGACCATCGAGATTGAGAATTAGATTGTCTCTGGCTGCCACATACTGTCCCACTTCATCCAGGACAAACAGGACATTGGGCCTGCCAGACTTGCGACGGATAAGATCCAGCATTTCTTTAATGCGTTGGTCTTCATTGACGGCTTCATCCAGGGTGATCTCGTTGAAAGCTCTGGCATCGGGCCAGAGTTCGGGATAAAACTCAGCCGCCAGCTTCGAGGCCAGAGTCTTTGCCACCAGCGGGTCGTTCTTGATTTGGCTCCAACTCTTTCCCTTGGCCAGTTGTGAAATCTTACCTTGAAAATCCATCATCCTCCCGTCGCTTTCGAGCTTGAATTCCAGGTAGGCCATCTTCTTATCTCGGGAGTATCCGGCCCACTGCATCACCTTCCAATACAAGACACTCGAGATCTCTGCCATCGTGGCGCCAGCCAGGTGCTCGCTGGCCAGATCCAACATGATGACCGTACTGGGGTGCTTCTGGGCTACAGTGGCTAACCGGGCTCGAAGAGACTTGGTGGTGAATTGGTTCTGCAGCCATTCGAGGAAAGGCTTGCCCTCGATCTTGCGGTCTGGATCGAGGGCAAAGCCCAGGTACTTGGTCAGCGAACTCTTGCCTGAACCGTAGAACCCCGAGACCCATACCCCAATATCGCACTGGGAACCGCCGCTCATTCCGGCATCGAGCAGGTCAAGAAGCCGCTCACAATTGGATTCGATGCTGGCGGTGGCTACGTATTCCGTGATCTCTTGTTTCAGCAGGACTTCATCGGTGGTCTCGTAAGTAATAACCTTCTCAATCCGCCGGTCAATTTTTTTGTTGGGATCAAAGAGACTGCGAATAGTGGTCATGGCCAATCGTTATCCTCCAATGTGGACGGAGCGGTAGTTGCCATCTTCCGGATAAACTCCTAGAAAACGAAGTGTAGATCTACTGGCGCGGCTCCCGGGATAAAGGATTACTGTGGGGACAGCGAACTTACCCTGGAGCTTCAACTCCAGCGACCCAACCCTCAGGTAAGGATGGAGAGCCTCCAAATCGGTGACAAAAAGAACTCGGTCCCCCCCGCCAGCAAGAGACTGGATCTTCTCCTGCAGCTTCTTCTTCAAGGTATCGTCTGCAGTC
>JBGPHY010000845.1:0-2689 GCA_041484625.1 Terriglobia bacterium
CACCGTGGAGGGGGCGGTCCAGGCCGGCGACCCCGTCCTGATCGTGGATGACGTGCTCACGACCGGCCAGGCCACGATCGACGCCATCACGCAAGCGCGCGCGGCGGGATTGGAGGTCCGGCAGGCCCTCGTCATCGTGGACCGGCAGGAGGACGACGGACGCCAGCGCGTGGAAGCCCTCGGCGTCCCGCTCACCAGTTTGCTCACCCTCCAGGACCTCAAAGACCTCAAAGGCAACCCAGACTCGTAGCCGTAGCCGCGTTCTGGAGTCCGTGACGCGGGGTCTGTCACCGAGGCGGGGTCTGGCTCATTTTTTTCCGGGAAAATGTGCCTGAACCCGGTTGTCAGACAGCAGAGGACCTCCGCTCCGCGCCACTCGCTTCCGTTCGTGACATCACGAAAGCTCAGTGATACCATTCCTGCCCCATGACGAGGCTTGAACCCCACCCTGGTTTATGTTGAATAGTCCATGCCACCGAATCCCGCCCCTATACTCAGGTTCATTCACGTGGACAACCTGGCTACCGTGATTCAGCGTGAGAGACTCCATGCCCCCAACTATATGCCAAACGATGGATTGCCATATCGCTTCTGCCACAATCCTGAGGTGCAAGGCGCTCGTGCCGAAGTACCTATCCGAACTGGACCGGGTGGCACGATTCACGACTACGTGCCGTTCTACTTCGGCTACCTCTCGCCTATGATGCTGCAGCTCAAAACCGGTCAGGTCCCCGGTTACACCGAAGGACAGGAACTTTTGATCTATCTCGTTTCCACTGCTCAAGCAGTGGCGTCTGCCGGCATGCCATTCGTGTTTTCTGACGGTCACGGGCTGGCACGATACACAGAGTGGTTTGATGATCTGGGCCGATTGAATGAGGTGGATTGGGCAGTGGTCAATCAACGATACTGGAAGGGCGATGTGAATGACATGGACCGGCAGCGCAAGAAGCAGGCAGAGTTTCTCATCCATCGGTGGTGTCCGTGGTCCTTAATTCAGGAAATCGTGGTGATCAATGCAGAGATTCAGGCCCGAGTAGAGGCTATACAAACGGCCTTCCCGGAGGCTAAAAGAAGGGTGGTGAAGATTAATCGGGAGTGGTATTATTGGTAACCTTTCTCCTACCATGATTAACAAGGCGACAGGCAACCTCCTCCAGACTGACGTGGAAGCCCTAGTCAATACCGTGAACTGCGACGGGTTCATGGGCAAAGGCATTGCCTTACAATTCAAGCAAGCATGGCCAGAAAATTTCGAGGCTTATGCTAAGGCCTGCAAGGCGCACCAGGTTCGTCCAGGGCAGATGTTCATTTGGAAAACCGGGCGCATGATGAATCCGAAGTTCATCATTAACTTCCCGACCAAGCGGCACTGGCGAGGCAACGCTCGCATGGAGGACATTCGCAGCGGGCTGCGGACGCTTGTCTCAGATGTTCGCCGATTGGAGATCCGTTCTATTGCAGTGCCACCGTTAGGTTGCGGGAATGGTGGGCTCGATTGGCAGGATGTGCGAGCACTGATAGAAGCTGCTTTCGCCGAGCTTCCGAATGTGGAAGTTTTGCTATTCAGCCCCTTGGGAGCACCCTCAGCCCAATCAATGCTGGTGAACACGAGCAGACCAACTATGACGGTGAGTCGTGCCCTGTTCATCAAGGTGATGCATCAATATGAAGCCTTAAACTACCGGCGCACTCTGCTTGAGATTCAAAAGCTAGGGTACTTTCTTCAAGAAGCCGGCGAACCGCTTCGCTTGCGGTTCGAAGCCGGGATTTATGGCCCTTACGCCGCGAATTTGAACAAGGTGCTGGAGCGTATTGAAGGACACTTTATCCGTGGCTACGGCGACAGTCAGAAGCCCGACGCAGAGATTGAGTTGCTCCCTGGAGCCGTGGAAGAAGCTGATGCGTTCTTGGCCGGCCATCCGAAGTCGGTATCCCGTCTCACCCGAGTAGGAGAACTGCTCAAAGGTTTTGAAACGCCGTACGGTATGGAATTGCTCTCCTCAGTACATTGGGTCTGTACGCATGCCTCTCAGAAAGCGACGACAACAGAGGCGGCCGTCGATGCAGTCCATGCCTGGAACGATCGTAAACGAGAGATGTTCCGTTCCGAGCACATCCGGGTCGCGTATCAGCGCCTGCGGGAACTGTCCTGGATTCGTGATTGAGTTCTCCTCACCTGTTCGTCCAAAAGCTTTGTGACCCCCTTCTTAAAACTTGTCCCCCTTCCTGAGACTCTCGTCTTTCCGGCCTGTTAACGAGACTGTATCCTTTTCGTTCCGCGCGCCATCACCCATATCCCCATGCTGTACGTGACAATTCATAAGGGTGGGCTCTGGAAGTAACCTTGATGGGGGAGCGCGTGTCAAAGCACACAATGAAAGAGCACATCCCAATGGAGCGAATCGAGAGCGCCATCTGGAATGATTGCATCTGTGGAGCATAGATGGTAACATTAGAGTTACCATAGGTTATGGCGGCGATCCGGCTGCTCGAATATCTCGATGCCGAGGGCCGTTCTCCCTATGGCGCCTGGTTCGACGGGCTCAACGCGCCGGCGGCGGCGAAGGTTGCGGCGGCTCTGTACCAACTGGCCGCAGGCAATCGTTCGAACGTGAAGGGTGTCGGATCGGGTGTGTTCGAGCGAAAGATCGACTTCGGTCCCGGCTACCGGATCTATTTCGGAAAG
>JBGPHY010000846.1:0-2688 GCA_041484625.1 Terriglobia bacterium
TGACCTGAGATGGAGTGGGCGGCACGTCCCATGCTTCTCGAGAGTGGTTGGGATGACCACTTCGGGTAGTCTTAACTTAGGCGACTTGGTCTTTTGCACCGCCATTTTGGCCAATTGCCAGCCCACTTCCTCGCTGTCCACGCGCACAGTAGTTAGTTGGGGGAGTTTGAGCGGGCCGTACTGACCTCCAAAACCCACCAGGCTGATATCCCGCGGCACATCCAGGCCATGATTCCTGAGAGTTTCCCACGCTCCATAGGCCATTTCATCGTTGCCGGCAAAAATGGCGCTGAGGGGAGCCTTTTTTTCCAAGATCATCTCCGTGCTGACATGGCCGTTAGTGAAAGGGTCATCAGACAGCGATGCCGTCTCCGCGCAAGGCTCCAAGCGATTTTCTCCCATGGCCTTAAGATACCCTTCATGCCGGACACGAAACCAGGGTAAGGCGACATCGCCAATGTACCAAATATGCTCATGTCCAAGATGAATCAAGTAGTTGGTAGCTTCATATGCCCCTTGGAATTCGTCAAAGCGCACTTGATCCACAGCCTCCCTGTTCCCGGGAGAAACGTAATTATTGGCCAGGAGAACGTAAGGGACGCCTAATTCTTCGACAGCGCCGACGAAGTTATCGTAGTTGGTCCCGGCCAGGATGACGCAATCGGCAATCCCATGGCTTTGCAGAACTCGAGGCAAACGCAGTTCCGAACCTAAAGTCCCCGGCGTGTACTGGTACTTGGTGTAGAAGACAAAATAACCCGCCTCTTCACAATACTCCTCGACTCCCTGCAGGATCCGGGAGTGGATGGGATGAAAGAAGTTCCGGTAGCTGAGGATGTAGGAAAGGATGGGAGAAGCATCGCGAACAAAACTTTGGGCCCGGGCGTTGGGTCGGTAATTCAGCTCACGAATGGCCTTCTCTACTCGCTCTCGTAAACGAAGGTTGACGTCCGGATAGCCGTTGATGACTCGGGACACGGTACCCAGAGCGACCCCGGCCCGGGTGGCCACATCCTTAGATCGTGACAGCCATATGTTGTCCCCTCCCGAAGATCTGCTGGTGGATACTCAAATGAAACAGTTCATCAGGCACGTCTAAATTACAGCGCTTCTCCCAATGTGTCAACCTCTTTTGGTGTCAATGATCTCCCCTCATACTAGGCCTCCGCCACGTACTTATTGGTTCATAATCGTATTTTCTGGAACGGGTTAGCTCCGTCGTGGCATTTCAATGTTGGAAGAGTCGCATGGACTGAAATGAATCGTGACCTGCAATCGATTTTCGCTTGATCAGAGAAGATGAAATATTTCATTATGGTGTGAAAGCGCAGGTCAACAGTGAATATCGAATATCGAGGTCTCGTGAATCGCAAACAAGAACAATCTATACCGAAACATCCTGCCATCCTGACGACGACCGTCGGGTCCTATCCGCTCCCTGATTGGTTAGCAGCCCTTCCGAGCGAACAGGCCCGGATGGATGCCACGCGGGTCGTGTTCAACATCCAGCGGGATGCCGGGATCGATCTCCCGACTGACGGAGAACTCTACCGCTTTGATATCAATCATCCGGACACCAATGGGATGATTGACTATTTCGTTGCACCCATGTCCGGGATCTCCACCCGGCTTGGACGAACCGCTTGGGAAGCCTTCTCGAAACAAGCAGGGCTGTCTTTTCGAAAGAAGCCGGCAGGAGTAGTGACTGATGATATCGGAGAGGGGGGCCTGAATCTCTTTGCCGATTGTGAGAGAGCCGCATCAGTGGCTGACGGTCCCTTCAAGTTTACCGTGACCAGCCCGTACATGCTGGCCAAAACCCTTTTGGACCGTCATTACGGTGACCTTACTTTACTCACCCTGGCGATTGCTGATGTTTTGGCAGCCCAGGTTGCAGATCTCCCCTGTGCCTGCCTGCAGGTGGACGAAGCCAACATTACCGGCAGTCCGCAGGACGGGCAGCTAGCCGCCAAAGCTATCAATCGGGTCCTGGAGATGTTCGCGGGGGAGCGGGCAGTCCACCTCTGTTATGGAAATTACGGAGGCCAGACTATACAACGGGGAGATTGGCGAGCACTCCTGAACTTCTTAAATGCACTCCAGGTCAACCATCTCGTTCTCGAATCGGCCCATCGTCCGCCGGAGGATTTAGAGGTTTTGAGGGAAGTTGACCCCCGGATCCAGTTGGGGATTGGAGTCATAGACGTCAAGGTCAATCAAATTGAGCCTGCAGAAGAGGTGGCACGGCGAATTGAACGTGCAGAACGGACACTGGGACCTGGTCGAGTCCGATGGGTGCATCCAGATTGCGGATTCTGGATGTTGAAACGCTCCGTCGCGGATCGCAAGCTGGAGGCCTTGGTCAGCGGCCGAGACCGATACCTGGGCCGTTAATCGAGACACAGCCCGGCATCGAAAGGGTCAAGGGGAACGCATCCTCACAGTGTGCCGGCACAAACCTTTTCAATGCAACGGGCCATCGCTAATTGCAGAGTTCGCTCGCAAGGCCCTGGAGATGCCGTTTCAGTAGGATAGTTTCAGAGAGATTGTCTACTTCGTTGCAGCCTTTCTAGTCGATCCACACGTATTCTAGGCAGATCCAGGGGGGTCTCTGGGTGGCCAAACAATGTTGGATCATCGGTCGAAAGTCGATCTGATTCGGTGGGAATCGGGTCTGCAGCCGCCCCA
>JBGPHY010000847.1:0-2687 GCA_041484625.1 Terriglobia bacterium
CGGGAGGACGCATGAAGCAGAGCCGGCTTCCTCTGATCACGACGCTGCTCCTCCTGGTTTTCTTTTACCTCCCGATCCTGGTGCTGGTGATCAATTCCTTCAATGCTTCCCGATTCGGGACTTCCTGGGGAGGCTGGTCGTTCGAGTGGTATCGGCGGTTGACCCAGGAGCGTGAAATCCTCGAGGCTCTGAGCAACACTCTGATCATTGCCTTCAGCGCCACCATAATCTCTGTGGTCCTGGGAACGACCGCAGCGCTTGCCCTCCACCGCTACCAGAGCCGCCTCCAGAGATTCCATTACACGTTGATTTATACTCCGCTGGTCGTCCCGGAGATCCTGATGGGAATCAGCCTGCTGTTGTTCTTTGCGGCGGTAGGAATGGAACTGGGACTGCTGACGATCATTCTTGCCTACGTAACGTTCTGCATTAGCTATGTCGCCATGGTGGTGTTAGGACGTCTGCAGGATTTCGATTTTACTATTGTCGAAGCGGCCCAGGACCTGGGCGCCGGGTGGTGGGCGGCCACCTGGAGAGTCCTGCTGCCGTTGCTGGCGCCGGGAATCCTGGCGGGAGGGTTGTTGGCCTTTACACTCTCCATCGATGACTTCGTGATCACGTTTTTTGTGGCAGGACCCGGCTCTACGACTCTGCCGATCCGGATTTACAGCATGATCAAGCACGGCTCCCCTCCATTGATCAACGCTCTTTCCTCCCTCCTACTGCTGATTACCTTTGTGGCAGTTTGGGCCAGCCAACGTTTGACCAAGGAGTCTGCGTGAACAGGTCGAGGGTCTGCATTCTGCTTCTGCTGTCGTTCGTCCTGGGCCTGATACCCGGTTGCCGGAGTGGGAAACCCACCCTGCATATTTACACCTGGGCTGACTACATCAAGCCCGAATTGATCCACCGCTTCGAAGCCGACCGCGGCTGTGCCGTGGTGATTGACACCTTTGACTCGAATGAAGCCATGTATGCCAAGATCAAGGCCGGCGCCGGCGGATACGATCTCATCACACCCAGCAGTTACATGGTCAAGATCCTTTATGACCAGGGGTTGCTGCAACCGCTCGACCACGAGCTGCTTCCCAACCTGAGCCACATCGATCCCGACTATTTGAAAATCGCCATCGATCCAGAAATGCACCACAGTGTCCCCTACCTGCTTACTAATGCGGGCTTGGCATGCCTGAAAAGCAGGGTCCCGGATTTTCAGGCCACCTGGAAAATGCTGGACCGGAAAGACCTGAAGGGCCGGATGACGATGCTCAACGACATGCGGGAAACCATTGGAGCCGCCTTGAAGTCACTGGGCTACAGCCTCAACTCAAACAGCGATTCCGAGTTGGAGGAAGCCCGGGAGGTGGTGATCCGTTGGAAGAGGAATTTGGCGAAGTTTGAGAATGAGCAATATAAAACAGGGCTGGCTTCCGGGGAGTTTCTCCTGGTTCATGGATACAGCGGCGACATTTTGCAGGTTCAGCGCGAGAATCCGGATGTTATGTTCGACGTCCCGGTGGAAGGTACTTCCATCGCATGCGACGACCTGGTCATTACCAAAGATTCAAAGCAGGTGAGCCTGGCCCATCAGTTTATCAATTTCATGCATGAACCCGACGTTGCCGCTGCGAACACGAATTTTGTGAATTATCTCTGCCCCAACAAGACTAGTTACTCGGCCATTAGCGAGAAGATAGCTCATAACCCCGGGGTCTTTCTCAAGCCTGAGATTTTTTCCAAGAGCGAGGTCATCCACGACCTCGGTCCCGACAACGCCAAGTATATCCGGATCTGGGACTAGATCAAGGCAGTCAACTAAAGTGCATTTCCCGCCACGAAGAAAAAAAGACACCTAGAAGAATTTCAAGGTGCAAACACATCAAGACCCATTTTCCATCCCCGTCGTTGTCACGCGCATTCAGTCCGGCTCGAACGACCTGGGATAAGATCGGTTTCATGTCCCGACAGGAAGGGTCCTTGCACTGTTCCCTTTGTGTCTTGGTGCCTTGGTGGTAAAAAATCCGGGCTAAAGCTCTACACCTACACAGCAGTTCAACGTCACATTCTTCCTCTGATCCTCCTCACCGGAAGTTCTCCACCAGCATCAGGTCACTGCCGGACTCGTCGAACTGCGAGAACAAGAGGAACCGGCCATCCGGCGAAACAGAGAGACCCTCAGCGGGTGATCCTGGCATCGGAGCAACCGTTTTCACCTTGGTTGTGGTGAAGCTCAGAAATTGGATAGAAGACTTCCCATCAGGACCCGGCGCAGGAATGAAATAGATTCCCTCCTTGACAAGAAAGAAAGCTCTCACGACCACGGATGGGAGGACCTGGCTCTCCTCGCCGCCACTCACCGGCATCTTCCATAGACCCGATGAACGAAATTCTTTCGTGAAATAGACGGACTTGCCGTCAGGTGACTCGAAGGCCGTCTCACCTCCATTGCGGGTCATCTGGAGAGCCTCCCCGCCTCCGGCCGGTACCTTCCAGATCTCGTATCGACCGGTCCGATTCGATGTAAAATAGACCCACTTGCCATTTCTCGACCAACTCGGTGAGAGATCGTCCGCTGGATCGGTGGTCAGGGGTATTGGCTTTCCTCCATTGGCTGGGATGACATGGATATCGAGGTTTCCTTCCGCCTCAAAATCGGCGGTGATGCGTTGCCCATCAGGCGACCAGCA
>JBGPHY010000848.1:0-2687 GCA_041484625.1 Terriglobia bacterium
CCAAAGATCCTCAGTAATGCTCAAAACCCGATTGCTGGAGAGCCCTTCGGAGGTAGTGAGAGAAATGACGTGCGGATTGTCGGAAGTCGGATCGTCCATGCGGTCCAGACCCAGGAACCCTGGGGCGATCCAGAGACGGCCTTCCCGATCGACATACAGACTGGGGGAATCCACCTGCGGTTCGCTGGCCAATTGAGGGAAGAGTCTGAATCGGCCATCTCGATAACGCGCAAGGCCTCCCCCGGAGTCAAACCCGATCCACAAGTTGCCCGCGCGGTCCTCACAAAAGGATGAAGGCACACTTGTCTTCAAAGGAAGCCCATCCGCATCCGTGAAATTATGAAAAATTCCTGTGGCTCTTTCTCTTCGGGTGAGGCCGTTTCCTTTTTCTGAATAAGTTGCAATCCAGATGTCACCCCGAGAGTCTTCATAGAGGCGGAATATATCGTCGAAAGGTAGCCCGTTCTTGGATATGTAAATAGCGCTTGGAGGCTTGCCGGCAAGGCCTTCAAGAGTCGGGGCTCCGGAGTAGCGGCACAGGCCCTGTCCAGTGGGAATCCACCAATCCCCCGTACGATCCTGCATGGAAAGCTGGTGCCAACCCCAACCGTAGTAGTCGAAGTGCTCGGGCAATCTGGGCTTTGCCGCCAGGAAGTGCCGTCCATCAAATCGACTCAAGACAATGTCAGTGAAAAGGCTGCTGACACACAGTTCCCCCACTTGATCTTCAAAGATAGAGGCAATGGAGGAACTCCCCAGGCCGTCCGCCATCCCATAAGATACGAACCCGCGAGGAGCCAGCTTCATGACCCCGCCTTCGTGCCCCATCCACAGATTACCGTTCTGGTCCTCTCCCAATGCCCAAATGTTGATGTTGCCCAATCCCTGATCAGCCGCGTAAGCCCTGAATCTCTGCCTTCCGGGGCCGGCTCCTCGAACCATTTCGGCCAGGCCTCCAATCATCCCGATCCAGAGTATCCCATCGGAAGACTGCCATAACGACGTGATGTTGCGGCTAGGGAGACCATCCGCTTCAGTGTAAACACGGGAAACTGTGGGGCGGGCACGACCGGGCTCGGAAACTATCTGACATAACCCCAGGCGGGTGGCAATCCACAATTGTCCTTCCCGATCTTCCTGAATGGCCCGAACCTGGTTGACCGGAAGACCGTCTCGCGTAGTGAATCGCTCAGTTCGGCCATCGGGATGGCGAAAGAAAAGTCCACTTTCCGCGCCAATCCAAAGCCCGCCGTGCCGGTTGGGCATAAGAGTTCGAACAATACTTTCGTCTTCGGTTTCTTTGGGCAGTCCGATATCGACAAGATGGAAGATCCATTTCCCTCCCTTTTCCTCAAGTTGGAACAATCCCCCTGCTGTCCCCACCCAGATCCTTCCCGAAGCATCTTCAGCCGATGTCCGTACGGAACTCGCCCCAGGCTCGTTGGGTTGGTGAGCTGTAAATCGACTGACCGTGTTTAGCTCTGCCCCATCTGTTGCAGAAAAGGTCCCCTCATGTCCCGTACTCTCCTTGGTGTCCGTGCGAACAAAGGGCTTGAACTCAAAAAGGCCTGCTCTTGTAGAAACCAGATAAACACCGCTCCGGGTCTCCTGGATGTCTCTCACCTCAGGTTGAAACGGGCCGGGGACAATCCGGTATTCGACAAATTTGTACCCATCAAATCGGGACAGGCCTTCATTGGCACAGAACCATAAGAACCCGTGCGAGTCCCGGAAGATTTTGTTGACTTGATTACCTGCTAACCCGTCGGCAGCACTGTAGGTCTTAATCGGTAGCTGTTCAGCCTGCAGAAGCCCAGGCACTATTAGGAGAAGACAGAGACTGAGACGAGACACGATCCCTCCTTGCCCGAACCGTCTCGAGATTATACGGGGAATAGAGAATTCAATTTGCAGGATTTTTACCTTTATGTCGACTCACTCATCGAGAGGCGTGCGACTAAAATCAACAGATCAGATAGGGTATGAATAGTAGCGTTGCTGCCTGCTGGGCTGGATGGATTCGGCTTCCCGGCTGCTGGAAGACTCCTTATTTCTCATGGGCTCGAAGGGAGGTAGGGCCTCCCCTCGAACCATCAGGATGGGGGCATCACGCTTGAGGAATGGCAAGGGCTTTCCCACTTCAATTGGTGTAGACCAGGACCTTCTTCTTGAATTCGTCCAGGGAGATTCTCCCGGCCTTATAGTCTGTGATGACCGACCTCTGCACAGAGAGGATCTGCTGAGGTCGGTCCTTAACGACGGGTTCTGCCGAGAGCCAGTTACCCGAGAACATACCCCAACCCTGCGAGTCTCCCGAGATCACAATAGTGAGGTATTCCTGAGGCTTGACCACAGTCATCGAATCGCCGTGTTTGGCCAGGGCGTCGATCAGTGCGCTCTTCGCTACCGTCATTTGTTCTCCCAGTTTGGCCCGATCAGCCTGCATTTGTTCCTTCCATTTCTTCATTTGCTGTCGTGCCTTTTCCGCCTGCTTGCGGGCCTCTTGCTGAATGCGGGCGGAGTCCTTTTCGAACTGCTTAGCCTGAGCGGCCGCTTTGGCAGCCTCGACTCGGGCTGTCTCAGCCTGTTGCCGAATAGCAGCCACATCATCGTCGCTCAGCAGGGAAGGGAAGGGGGAAGCCGGGGGTTCCGGCGCGGCCGCCGGTTCCGGAGGTTCCGGAAGCTCG
>JBGPHY010000849.1:0-2668 GCA_041484625.1 Terriglobia bacterium
AGAAAGTTGATTTTGGAAAAGGGCCGACGGATCCAAGGATAAGGTCCGCCGCGCCGATAAGCGGCGCGAGTTTCCGAGACTTCGCCCAAGCGACTCCTTTTCCTTTCCAAAACAAAGGGAGCGCGGGTGAATTTAAGAAATCGGACCGAACTTGGAACGGATTGGTGTTTTCTCTTGGCTTTAAGTTATGAGATGTGTGATCCCAATGCTCAAACGACCAGTCCACGCTGCCGCAGAGGAAAACCAGGCTTCTTAAGTTTGGAATGAGGTATAGTGTTGCACGTCAACCAGGCCGATCTCTATTTGTTAGCTTTTGAGACAGACAGCATGAGAAAAAGAGAGCGCTGGGAATATCTGGCACGAGCCCCGTATGCCGCCTGGGACTTGCTGGTTCGGGGCCGATATTCTTTCGATTTTGATTTGATGCCAATGAATGTCCCTCGCATGAAGTTCCCTAAAAGACTCAACCTGGTCAGAGCAGCCCTGAATCTGGGATACCGTCGTTCGACCCCGTGGAGCTGGCCCTTGCATATGCAGATTGAGTTGACGAGCTACTGCAACTTACGCTGTCCCGTTTGTCCTCTGGGGACTCCGAATTTTCAGCGGAAATCCATGGCGATGGATTTGGAGCTTCTGCAACGATTAATGGGGGAAGTTGGACCTTACCTCTTGACAGTCGCGCTGTGGGCCTGGGGAGAGCCTCTCCTGCACCCTCAACTGAAAGAAGCACTTCATCAGGTTCGAAGATACCCCGTTTTGACGCTGCTATCAACCAATGGCCAGAATTTGAACAAGGAAAAGGTCATTCAAGCCCTCCTCGAAGAACCACCCGATTACTTGATTGTGGCTGTCGATGGAATAACGGACAAAACGCATTCTTTATTTCGGCAGGGGGGGTCATTGATGCCCATCAGGGAAGGAGTTCGCCGGTTATCCGAACTGAAAAGGTCGAAAGGTCTCAAAAAGCCTCTGCTCCATTGCCGTTTTATGGTGATGAAGCACAATCAGGACGAGTTGCCACAGCTGTCCGGCTTCGTTCGAGATCTTGGTTTCGATATGCTCTCCATTCGCACCTTGTCGATCATCGACGCGCCCGATCGAACCCATCAGCAAATGATTCCCGATTCTCCTGAATGGTGTGCCTATACATATGAGGCCGGTCAAAGAGTCCGGCGTGACGACTTTATTTGCCAGCATGCCTTCAGCTTCCCAACTGTTCTGGCTGATGGAACGGTGCTGGCCTGCGAACAGGATTTCAATGGGATCCACTCCTATGGCGTGATGTCACCGGGAGCGTCTTTTGCTCGGCTTTGGTTTGGCAAAAAGGCCGCAGCCATAAGGCGGACCATCCGTGACACTCCTCACCAATTTTCATTTTGCCATAACTGTCCTTATGCGGATCGTCCCACCAGCTCCTGCAGCATTCAGGCTCTTGAGTTCAAAGCTTGATTCAAACCACTCTGTAATTCACCTATTTGTCGGTATCTCACAAGCCATTTTTGACTTCATAGCCCTATCCTTGACCAGGGGGCACGACCGATTTGCCGGGCGGGTCCTGGTGATTACCGACGTCAACTCCTCCCAGAGAATCTTTCAGAAAGCCAGCCGCACTGGCCACTTGGGACAAGATCACGAGCATCCTAATAACAATGCTCTGAGGCATCTGGATTTGTTGGAAGGGATATCGAAATAAGTGGCAATAAAAGGCCAGGGGCGAAAGGGTCATAGGTTTCCGGGCCTTCCTGGCTCTCAACCGATGAAACTGGTAGGCTCCACGCCCGTATTGGAAATGTCGCCACAGGAAGGAGCTGAGGTTCTCCTTTTGTTCGTGAAAAACGACAGCCTCTGGCGTATAAACCATCCGGAAGCCCTCCCCATTCCATCGGTTGCAGAATTCCCGGTCTTCCGCGGTGCGGAAATAGCAATTGAATCCACAGAGACTCCTGAACTGTTGAGCTGGAACAATCATGTTGCCAGCGCCAAAAAAGGCAGCATTCAGGGGGTCCTTGTTGTAGAACCGGTAGGTAGAGTCTAAGATAACATGGTTAGTTAACGACAGCAGACTGGAGGGGGACGCAGCGATGACCTTCCCCCCAATCAGGCTCCCGGGATACCTGAGCAGGGCCTTTTCAACTGCGCTCAGCCAGCCCGACGCCGGGCAGCAGTCATCGTCAGTGAAGGCTAGGTATCTGCCAACAGCAAACGATGCTCCATGATTACGGGCTGCTGCCGGTCCGGCATGATCCTGAACAAGGATGGTCAATCCCGGCAATGACGAGATGTCGCTTTCCAGAACCTCGTCGTGACTCTGCCGATCGCCATCCATCACCACAATAACTTCGAATCCGGAAGGGGGGTAATCCATCTCTCCAATGGCCGATAATAGTCTTTTTAGCTGCTTCGGTCGGCCACGACTGGGAACAATGACGGAGAAAAGAAGGTCTTGCTTGCTCACTTGGGCAGTATTCCCTTTCGGCGGATCCGCCACTTGGGTTTTCCCGTTGTTCCAATCAAAGGGAGGAGTCCAGATTTCGGGTCCCTCATCTGTAGCTTTTTCGTATTGCGCCCGGAAGTCAAGACCGATATATGTGGCCGCGGAAGCAATATCTTGAGCAACAAATCCCTGCTGCGGAAGCGGCCAGGAATATTTCAACAAATCGACACATAG
>JBGPHY010000850.1:0-2663 GCA_041484625.1 Terriglobia bacterium
CCGGAGAAGCTGGGCTCCGCTAGGAGCTTAATGTCTATAGAAGTCCGAGGTTGAGCAATTGGTGCCCGGAATTGGGAAACGCCAAGAACGCAAAGGCCGCCAAGTGTGGGAGCTTTCATGACCACCGAAGAAGTAGCTAAAGGCAGTGTCGATGCAGCAGCTAGAATGCATCGTGCCTTGGGTCCCGGCTGGCTGGAAACGGCCTATCAGGCTTGTCTGGCACATGATCTCCAATTTTCTTGGCGTGCTTGGCGCTCTTGGCGTTTCGTTCTTCCGGCGGCGGGCGAGGAGACCATCATAAAGTTAGCGCCAATGGGGTGCTGCCCGGTGTTGGAATAAGGCGGCCTTACAGTCTTCATCTGGCGGCCCAGTGGGACCTTCGGGATAACTACGGTAGCCGCTCCCAATCCAGCTTGCCACGGCCGAGCTCTGTCTCGACTTCCAAAGTAAGCCGGGCGCCCGAAAAGGTGTAATGCCGCACCTGGTCGCTTCCCACATAGTTAGGATAAAGACTGGCCTCAACCTTATGAACCACTACGCCACGAGACTCATCGATAGTGTAGGTGCCGTAATAGGCTAAATAGCCGCGATAAGCAGCGATCATCTCGTCGGGGGTTCCTTGACGCAAGTCGATGCCGGCGAATTGCGGGCACCCAGGTTGCATGATCTGGACGGACATTCGCCCTGCTGTGTCATAGCTGATGCGGCCGACGGCATCGCGTCCGCGCGGGTAGCTGACCTCGCCAGTCGGACTGGTGAATTCGTATGAGATCAGCTTCCATGAGCCGATGAACCGCTGCTGAATCGAGGGTACCGCAGCCAGAGCGACGGGGACCAGCACAGCCAGAAAAGACATAATCAGTGCACGCATCTTATTTCTCACTCCTCCTTTTCGTATAGTCTTCACTGAAAGCAGATTGCCCCCAACAACTCCCGGTTCATCCGCCCGAACTGTTTGCGGGTGTGGAACCGGGGGTTAGGCCGACTTCCATGGTACGGAGGCTCCTTCGACTTTCCCTACGAGACCGAAGGCCTAATCCGCAGAGGACTGGCTTACCTTTCAGCAGTGCCTTGTCGCGTGATTGCCTGGCCCGGGAAAGCAGAATCAACCAGCTCGGAATTTCTCACCACGAAAACCCCTCCGACCAGGACCTGTACAATGCCCTCGGAAGGCTGCATTGGCTTCTCAAAGGTAGCTCGGTCTATGACCCGGTCCGCGTCGAAGATCGTGATGTCCGCATCCGCGCCCACTCTAATACGCCCCTTGTTTTTCATCTGCGGAACATACGTATTCCCCGGTTCTCGATGGCCACTCAATTCTGCTTCCAACGGACTCACCAGCGAATCATAGTAACTGTCAATCAGAGCCAGTTGTGTCTGCCAGAACTGCTTGGTCCCTCGACCCTGGACCATCCAATTCTCTTGACTCAGAACAGCCCATCAGTACGGTTGTGAAGAGGACGAAGCCCCCAATATAGATTCTCATCTGCAAGTAGTCCGAGTTGGGAGTTCAACCTTTAGGTTGCTGTTCATGACAAAGACAAGCTAAAGCTTGAACTCCAAACTTTACCGCTTCAATCCCGCTTGCCACTTGATCTCCACTGTCAGCGGCGCATCGCCGGACTCATCCACCAGGGAGTGGAGCAGGAACCGCTGTCCATCGGCGATGACGGTATAAGGCCCGAGTTGGGTTCCGGCGGGGAACATCCCTTACTCCTTTCCCTTCGATCTCACGGCTGATTTTCGATCGGTGCGCTATAAATCTTTCGGGCCGGATTCGGTCTTGACAGCGGATTCCCGTGATGGCGCAGCCGGAGCTTCCGCGAGCAGGCCGCGAAGATCGAGCGGTTTCGACTCCATCGCAAGATTCCCGTCTGGAGTCCGAGGCCACTCGCTGCTCGGGCGGTCCCAATACAACTCGACGCCGTTGTCGTCTTCCGGATCATTTTGAAAAAGCCAGCTAACCCGATTTGTCCTGGAAAGGGGAAGCTGAATTATAACCGAGGACCACTATTTTTAAACAGATCAAATTCTGTGGAAGCGGGTAGATTGGAAAGTGGTCAAAACAGCTATTCCCGAAACGCTTGTGATGCGTCAGTCCCAGGGGGGAACCGGCTCCGCCAGGAGCCCGATGATTATAGCAAAGTGAGTAATTCTCCAGCCTCTGCCGCCTCAGTGGCGCGGAATCTGTGTTTGATTACCACACCGCTGTGGACTTTACCCATTCCATGCCACTGAGGCCGCGGGATTCTTGCTTGGTCTCGTTTCTATAAACATCGAGCTCCTGACGGAGCCCATACCCATGACCGACCTATTAACGGTGATTTAGCATCTCGGCAGTTTCGTGGAGGGATATCTTTCTGTATACTGTTAAAAATGCCAGCTTACGCATACGTCATCATGGCAGCCGGATGGGTCATCTGGCTCACACCGTTTATCCTGGTCAGACGAAAGGCCAAGAAGGCCGAAATGCTAGACCGCCGTGCCCGTTGGGGCATGCTGCTCGAAGGCGTGGCCTACTGGTTGTTGTGGCAAAACCATTTTTGGGCGAGATCGCCGGAGGATTGGCGGACTGCCCTTTCTATCCTCTTCTTTGTGCTGGCAAGTCTTTTTTCCTGGACCAGTGCGAGCGCCCTCGGACGCCAATGGCGAATTGATGCCGG
>JBGPHY010000851.1:0-2659 GCA_041484625.1 Terriglobia bacterium
ATCCTGCCAGCGGTAATCCAACGAGAAATCGCCCCCCGGCCACCGCAGCAATGGCACCGATACCTGCTTCAACAAATCGATCACATCCCGCCGCATCCCCCGGAAATTGTCTGCCCGCATCATCGACACCGCCCCCATCCACACCGTCCCCGGCCCGCTTACGGTAATCTCCAGACTGGCTGCCGGGTCCGTTTCTTGTGGTTTAAGCGAAAAGGTGTGCTCCGTCCAACGATTCTGGGCGTATACTGCAAGAGCGTTTCCAGCATATGCTGTTTTGCCGTCGCCGCTTTTTAGTTTAATGCTCATGCTCGCGTCATGATCGCTTTTTTCCCTTATCCGAAACTTATAGGCAGTCCCTGCCTGGATCGGGATACCGATTTGCCCAATCCCACCGCTCTGGCCGGGATTGTTTATGAAAATCTTTTGCATTGAACCAGACATGGTTGGCGGCCCGCCGGCTTCCAGTCCAAATTTCACAGCAGGTCCGCCCAGCCCCTGCCAATGCGCCGCGACGCCGTCCGGGCCCGGTTCACCGCGTACGACCGGTTTGCCTTTGCCCAATTCCGTGACCGATTTACCCGCGAATTTGCGGTTGGCAAGCAACTCCGCGCCCAGCCCCTTCCAAAAAGCGTAGCGCGTGTGCTCCATGTTGTGGCCAAACAGCAGCGGCGAGATTACCTCTCTCTTTCTATTTACGTCTATGACCATCGTGTTCTCCCCGCCGCGCGCTGCCGTTGCGCCCACCAGGGTCATTACTAAAACCAAAGCCACTGCCACACGCTTTGCCATAATCGCCTCCTGTGCTGCCGAGAACTCCTCCCATACGGTCGAGTATCTGTTGAAGGGAACGGTTCCGACGCGCACCCTGCGCAAGATCGAAGATTTCATTCAACTGTGTGGAAACTCACGGCCCGAACAAGATTTGCAGCCATCTCCTCCCTAACCTTGCGCAGTTGATCTTCTGGCAAGTCGGTGGAGCCGGTACGAACGCCAATCCGGCTGAACGTGATTTCAACTTGGAAACCATTGATCGTCTGCCGCCGCCTCCGGCGCGATGGCGGTGGCCGGATCGCCCATGTGAATTCGTACTTGCCCATGGGGGTCTTTTCTTTCTGCTTTTATTATCTCACAGCGTCGGAGAATTCTGAATTTTCCGCGGGTAAAATCGGCAGAAGTAGCGGAAAGAGCTGCCTGACGCCATGGCCCAACCACGGTGGATGGGTGGGGGCTTGCGCTTATGTTCAGCTTCGTGCTTTTCTTCGCCTACCGTGATCCCGCTCGTAACGTGGCCCTCGTTGACGCCTTGATTGGGGGGTTGTGCATCCTTGCGTTTGCGCCCCTGCTGTCTCTCTACCCGCTGGATATCCGGCAACTGTATCCTGGCTACATGATCTGGGGGCGAGCGCTGGTTCGGTTGGCGCTAGTCGCGCTGTTCTTTTACTTGCGTCCGCGAGAGGCCCCCTGGAGGGCATTTTAGAAATGAGGAGTGGAAAGCGCTTTCAGTTGTCGGATAATAGGTGATATATGGGAGAGGGCGGACTTTGAAGGCAGAGACCGGTGCGACGAAGTGTGCAATTCTCATTGGTCCGCAAGGGGCAGATGCTTCCATGAACCCATCGGTGATTGACGGCGTGGGGCCTTATTGATTTTGGAGAGACATCGAATAATCCCCGCTTCTCGCTCGTCGCAACAGATGAGCTCTTGAAGCTCACTGATCACGAGCGCGAGGGTGACTATGAAAGCCGGATTTGCACCCAACATCAGTTACACGTTTACCGTTCGGATTCGTCTTGAGAACCGAATTGGAAAGCTTGCAGAAATACTCACCAAAATTGGGCGCGCGGGCGGAGACCTGGGCGCGGTGGACATCGTTCGGGTCGAGCCCAACATCATGGTTCGAGACCTGACGATTTATGCTCGTGACGAGGCGCACGAAAACAAGATAGTGGGTGTCATTCGTTCGTTGCCCGGTGTGACCGTCGTCAATGTTTCGGACCGAGTGTTTCTGTTGCACCTGGGTGGAAAGATCCAGATTCAAAACAAAGTCAGCATCACGACACGAGACATTCTGTCCATGGCCTATACACCTGGCGTGGCGAGAGTCTGCAAAGCCATAGCCGAGGACAAGAGCAAAGTCAACCAGCTTACCATCAAGATGAATTCTGTGGCCGTGGTCACTGACGGGTCAGCCGTGCTGGGTCTCGGGAATATCGGTCCGGAAGCGGCGCTGCCCGTCATGGAAGGGAAGGCGATGCTCTTCAAAGAATTTGCCGACATTGATGCTTATCCCATCTGTCTTCAAACGCAGGAGGTTGACGAGATCGTGGCGACCGTTAAATGTATAGCCACCGGGTTTGGAGGCATCAATCTGGAGGACATCAGCGCCCCGCGCTGTTTTGAGATCGAAAGACGCCTGCGAGAAGAGCTGGATATTCCTGTCATGCACGATGACCAGCATGGCACTGCTGTAGTGGTGCTGGCAGGTCTCAAGAACGCTTTAAAGATTGTGAAGAAGCAGCTCCGCAAAACCAAGATTGTCATCGTTGGCTCGGGAGCTGCGGGAACGGCTGTGGCCCGAATTCTCTATTCGGCGGGAGCCAGGAACATGGTGGTTTGCCATCGTAAGGGGATCCTCGACGCCCAGCATTTTGAAAGTGTA
>JBGPHY010000852.1:0-2652 GCA_041484625.1 Terriglobia bacterium
ACAAAAAGTGTCGTGGAGAATTTCCGGTGAGTTGGAAGAGGCGTGCTCCTGTGATGCAGCGTGTCCCTGCTGGTGGGATTCCAAACCCACCAAGATGACCTACGGCGGAGAGGAAACGCTATTCATCGAAAAAGGGAGCTACGGCAATGTGCGACTCGACGGGTTGGCCGTCAGTTACATCGGCCAGAGTCCAGCGGGTAAGGGCATGATGGAATCTTTCGGAAACTGGAATTTTGCCTACCTCTATGTCGACGAGAAGGCCAACGCCGATCAGCGAAAGGCGCTAGAGCAGATCGCGATGGCGATCGGAGGTCAGGCCGCACCCAAGGAAAAAATGAAGGTGCGTTACGTTCCCATCACCCGAAAAGTGACCGATAAGGAGCACCAGATCACTCTCGGTCCCTATGGAGAATATTCCGGGCACCTCGTCGAGGGAGGCCTGGGCGCACTTTCGAAGATCACCAATCCGACCGGTGCAGACCCGATTCGGAAAGAATATTTTCAGGGACGCACGTCGAAGTATGTGTACAATGATGCCGACCAAAAGTGGAATTGGAAAGATTCCAACTATATGTGGAACAAATTCGATGTGACCAGCGAAGACTATGAGAAATTTGCTGCCGGTCTATCCCAGAAGATGCAGCAGATGCACAAAAAATAGCTGAGCCCTCCTTGGTGCTTCCGCAATCTACTGTTGGTGACTAGCTCTCAACTCGTTCTTGCAAAAGCACTTGCTCTCGATTTGGAGCTAACCAGAATTGGCGAAGCCAAATTGGGTTGTAACCTGTTTTTACCTAAATCTTTACACCAATCCGACCAACAATTAATGACGGAAGCACCCTGAATGAACCTGGGGAATTTCTGCGCACCACAGGGGGCTGCAAGATAAGAGAAGGAGAAACGGCCTCCTGTTGCTTCACACGATCTTTTTTGTCTCCGGGTGTAACTGACGCGCTGTTCCTGGGGATTCCTAAGGTTCAGCTTTTCCAGGCAGACGATCGACAATAGCCAGTTCTTCTTTGGCCTCAGCCTCCCGCTTCATTTCGCGAAGAATGTTTCCCAGCAGGTAGTGGGCTGATTTGTTGTTGGGTTCCATTTGAATCGCATGACGGAGCATTCCTTCCGCTGCCCCCAACTCCCCCTTTCGCACATAGACTTTGCCCAGCAAAAGGTAAGATCCACTGTAGTACGGATTCAGCCAGATGGCTTTCAGCAGTGGAGGGACGGCTTCGTTCCAGCGAAGCTGACGGGCATAAGTATCGCCGAGAAGAAACAGCGCCATAGCATTGGCCGGGTTCAACGCCAATTCTCTATGGAGAAGGTCTACAGCCTCATCATACTTACTGCGGTCGAGAGCAATTTGTGCCATGAGATAGTGAACTTGAGGGAGGCGAGGCTCTTTCCGCAAAGCTCGCTGCAGCTCTGCTTCTGCCAGGTTCAATGATTCCAAACGTAGCATCATCTGGGCTGTGACCAGGCAGGCCCCGGCCGAGTTGTCGGGTAGCCCGAACAGACGGGCAAAAGCGTCACGTGCAGCATCGGTCCTGTCGGTGCGCAAACAGGTCATCCCGGTCACGTAAGTTAACTCGGTGTTTTGCGCTGCCCAACTTTTTGTCTGCTCCAGGAACGGCAAGGCTTTCTCGTAGTGGCCGAGGATGTAATGTGATAATCCGATAATTTGAATGGCTTCATGCCGCTCCAGCGAGCCCTCAGGGAACTTGGCAGTTACCCCCTCCAGAAGCTCAATGGCTCTCTGATGAGACCTGGCATGGTAGCAGGCAACACCCAGGACCAGCACCACTCGAGGGTCATCTGTCTGCCCTCGGGCTTCCAGGGCCTCAATGGCTGCTTGAGAGCGGCCCTTTTCAATCAAAGCCCGAGCTTCAGTCAGCACGGCAGGGACATCCCGGGGACGATTCTGGGCAATCCCAGGGATGGCCAGTGTGAGACCTAGCAAATTGACGAGGGTCGATGTTACCCACGTGACCGAGCGCATGGAAGCTGTCATAATCTTTTTGAGGATAACATGGCTAACGAAAAGATTCCCTTCGGAAAAATAGGCAGAGCAGGCATCATTGTATGAGGTCTGCGGATTTTCATATGGTCTGCACCGATATGTTGCAGACCTCAGGCGACAAGGGGCGCCCAACCAGGATCTGGGCTGCATCGCTTTAGCGAGAAGAGAACAGGTGGTCACAGGTCAGTGGGAAGTTCCAGAGGTTTGAGTGAACTCAACTTCAAAGGTCCATGGCTTGTATCCCCCGTTTTTTTGGCTGGACTCAGGGCTGGCGGGGACCATGAAAAGCTTCTCGTTCCCTTTGCTGGAGACTATCTTGCCACCTGAGACCCGCTGGATCTGCCACGGTGTATAGAGAAGAAAAGGAGCAGCTTCTTCAAGCCGACCTTCCAGCTCCGCCCGGAAAATATGTCCATCCAATTCGCATGAGCGAGCGCGCAAGCCACGGCTGGAATTTCCGATCCGTAAAGGGAGAAAAGGAACCCATGCCCTGACACCAGCCACAAAATCGATGGTCAACTCGGCGGTCCCTCTAGCAACGATCTTTACCTCAGCGTGAGAATCTTGCCTAAAGGACCGGACTGCCACAGGAATGCTGTTGCCGTCCAGTGCAGCTTTCACGTTCCCCGCCCCGA
>JBGPHY010000853.1:0-2652 GCA_041484625.1 Terriglobia bacterium
AAAGCTAAAACGGTGCAGTACTGTGGCGACCTCACGACCCTGAAGAACGTAAGTTTCCAGCCCAAGGGGGATGGAAAGATCAGCTTTCTTGCCGACCAGGTCAGTATCTACGGACTGGCTGTAATTGAGTTGGAATGTGGAACGGGTCCTATCAATTGTCGTAACTAGACCTTAGGCAGCTTCTCCATGGAGCGGGCAATGTCCTCGCTAGGGTACTCGTGGTCCAGGAGGCTGCCTGCAAAGTAAGCATCGTAGGAACCCAGGTCAAAGTGACCGTGACCGCTCAAGCCGAACAGGATTACGCGCGGCCGCCCCTCTTCCCGGGCTGCCAGAGCTTCGTCAAGGGCGACACGAATCGCGTGGGCTGACTCGGGGGCCGGCAAGATTCCCTCGGTCTGCGCAAACTGCACCGCTGCGGCAAAGGTCGGGAGCTGCAGACATGCCTGAGCCTCGATCATCCCGAGTTTCCGCAAGTGGCTCATGAGCGGTGATGCCCCGTGGTAACGCAGGCCACCCGCATGGATGCCCGGTGGAACAAAATCATGGCCCAAGGTGTACATTTTCATCAGCGGGGTCAATTGCGCCGTGTCGCCAAAATCATAGGCAAAAACGCCCTTGGTAAGGGTCGGACAGGCGGCCGGTTCCACCGCCAGCAGGCGCACCCCGTTACCCTGAATCTTATCCAGAACGTAAGGCATGGCCATTCCCCCGAAGTTGCTGCCACCGCCGAAACAACCTATCACCACGTCGGGTCTCTCGCCGGCCAAGGCCATTTGCAGCTTGGACTCCTGACCGATGACAGTCTGATGCAACAGGACATGGTTGAGCACACTTCCCAATGAGTAGTTAGTGTCCGGATGGGTGGCAGCATCCTCCACAGCCTCACTGATGGCAATCCCCAGGCTTCCGGGAGAATCGGGGTGATCCGCCAGCACACTGCGGCCGGAATTGGTCAGCTCGCTCGGACTGGGGTAGACCTCGGCGGCCCAGGTTTTCATCATGAACCTGCGATAGGGCTTCTGCTGATAGCTGACCTTCACCATGTAGACGGTGCATTCCATTTCGAACATCCGGCAGGCCAGGGCCAAAGCGCTCCCCCACTGTCCAGCGCCCGTCTCGGTGGCCAGCCGTTTGATTCCGGCTTTCTTGTTGTAATAGGCTTGCGCCACTGCCGTATTGGGCTTGTGGCTTCCTGCCGGACTGACTCCCTCGTACTTGTAATAGATATGGGCGGGTGTATCCAGAACCTTCTCCAACCGCCGGGCCCGGTACAGGGGCGTCGGGCGCCAGAGGCGGTAGATGTCCATCACCTCACCGGGAACATCGATTTCCGGTCGAGGGGAAAATTCCTGTTCGATCAAGGCCATGGGGAATATGGCCTGTAGATCAGTCGGACTCAGGGGCTGCAGTGTTTTGGGATGCAGTGGAGGATCCATGGGCACCGGAAGGTGAGGAAGAACATTGACCCAGGCTGAAGGGATCTGGGCATCCTTCAATAGGAACTTGGTTGGCTCGGACATGGAATATTACCTCGATGAGTGGAATCGTGGCTGTTTCAGACTCGATAGGCTCGACTAGTGACCACATGTGCCATTACCACATGCCGGACTGTCGAAAAAGTTGTCGGCGCAGATTATCATTCGGAGGAGACGATGTCAATTCCGAGGAGATTTCTGTCCGAGGAGATTTCTGTCCGAGGAGATTTCTCAAGAGGTAGCCTGATGTCCGACGATTTGCCGATTGCCCGAGTCCGTCCGTTGCACTATAGTCTGCGACGAAGGCCCCCACGAAGCCGAATGAGGTGTCTAATGAAGACAACTTCTGTTTTCTCTGGACTGTTCTTACTGGCCGGGGCGCTGCCCCCGGCGTTCTCGCTCCAGGTTCCAAACGAGAGTCCGCTGAAAACGGTTGTGGCGCTCAAAGACAATTGGCAGTTCCGGCAGGCTGGCAAACCGGACTGGCACCCTGCCACCGTTCCGGGTTGTATCCATACCGACCTGCTCCAGAATAAAATGATCGAAGATCCGTTCTATCGGGACAACGAGCAGAAACTGCAATGGATTGGCAAGACCGACTGGGAGTATCAGACACAGTTTGAGCTGAATGCCGAGTTTCTGCAACGCAAGAATATTCAGCTAGTGTTTGAGGGGCTGGACACCTATGCCACGGTCCTTCTCAACGACACCAGAATTCTCGGTACCAACAACATGTTTCGACGCTGGGAGGTCAGTTGTGAGAAGCAACTCAAGGTTGGGAAGAACACCCTGCGAATCCAGTTTCGTTCCCCGATCAACGAAGTCTTACCCCTCATGAAGAATGTCAAGTACCAGCTCCCGGCGGGCAACGACCAGGGAGAGAAAACCAGCCCGTATACGCGCAAGGCGCCCTATCACTACGGTTGGGACTGGGGTCCTCGACTTGTGACCAGCGGCATCTGGAAGCCAGTGTTCCTTGAGGCCTGGGACCAGGCCTTTATCCGGGATTTTCATATCCGCCAAAACTCCGTCACGGCCAAGAAGGCAAAACTGACGACCGAAATACTGGTGGAATCGGCCACCGACGCAGATGCCCGGATCCGAATCGACGAGGCGGCAGGCCTGCTTCCGGCGTCGAGAAAACCGTCCGCCTCACCGCCGGAGAGAACACGCTGGC
>JBGPHY010000854.1:0-2649 GCA_041484625.1 Terriglobia bacterium
CAATTCCAGGGCCCGGTGCAAATTCTTGTCTTTGTGTTCATAATGAATAGCCAGGTGTTCGCAGGATTCCTCGCGGAGGTTTGAGGAACAGGAGACCGCCTGCTCCCAGAGAGTCACGGCCTGCACATGGAGCCCCTCGGATTTGTACAGCGAAGCCAATCGCTCCATGGCTTCCAGTCTTAATTCTTGCGGGAGTTCTTTTTCGAGTGCTGCCTGACTGAACTCCAGCGACAGTTGCCGCCGGCCCAAATCTCGAAAGTACCTGCCGGCACTGAGCAGGTCTTCACCCGCCAGCGCTGGTGCCCCTCCCACTCCTGCCAGGACCCGGCACACGCAATGAGACAATACCGCTAGTGTGGCAATGTCTTGCCGATTGTGCTCCAGGATAGCCCGGATTCCGCGGGGAATTCTCGTGCGTGTATAGTTGAAGTAGAGGGTGGGGATCAATTGCCCCGGCACGTCGTTTTCTCGTCTGATGCCGAGGATTTCGCGTTCCAGGTTTCCCAAGCTGCAATCCCCCAAGCGCAGTTTCCAGAGGCGGCGCGAAGGATGGAGAAGATCCAGATGGGCCGCATCTCGTAAAGGCCAGGGTAGGCGTGTAAGCACAAAGCGGGATTCCAACAACGGCAGGTCGAACGCTTTTCCGTTGAAAGTCACCACCGCCTTCGCATGGGCCAAACGATCCGCGACGGCCGTAAGCATGGCCCTCTCTTCGTGATAGTCCCGCATGAAGAATTGTTCGATCCGGAAACCCTCCGTCAGCCAGTGGCCCACTCCCACCAGGAAAACGTAGGTTCCTGCGCCTCCAGAAAGGCCGGTGGTTTCCGTATCGAGGAAGAGAATCTCGCGCGTCGACAAATCCAGCTTCTTTCCCTTCAAAAGCTCAATCAAGGCTGCCAGAGAGGCTGCCGGTGAACAATTGTTCGAGCCATGGATTCCTGGCTCTAGCGGCATGTCGTTGGTTAGGAATAAGTATGCGCCAGCCCCGTTGGCCCTGACCTCACCTCCGAAATCCTCCGCTTCAATTCCCGGCCAGAGCTGAACTGTCACCTGCCTCTTTTTCTCCTGAGTGGATCTCAAGAGCTCCAATTGCCGCAGGATGCTGTTTTGATCCGGCAGAAGGGATTGCTGGTTTCGCTGCTGAATGGCTTGATGTTTTCGAAGTCTTTCTGCCTGATCCATGCTTTTCCTGGTATCGTAGGTCTACATGATTAAGTTCAGGATATCCAGAGCGACCTTCTTCCCGAGGTCACCAATTTCTGCCTTCGGTCCGACGCAACTAGGGCAGCCGTCCTCGCACGGGCAACTACGGATCAGTTGGGCGGTCTCGGTCAGCACTTTGTCGTGCAGGTCGTAAAGTGGCCGGCTGAGTCCGATCCCGCCCGGGTAGTTGTCATAGAGGAAGAGATTGGGTTCGAAGATCGCCAGGGAGGTGAGTCTCTTTCTCCTGACGGGATCTGCTTGCGGCTGGGCCGTCTCTGTTTGCTTCAGGTTCTCCTCAATGGCCAGTTGGAGGTCACGCAGGTCGCACATGAGAAACAAGGCCGCAATCTGACGGAGTGCTTGAGCCAACCCGCGAGTTCCTCCCAGGCGTGCTGATTGAGTATACAGCAGGCTCTCCATCACGACCCTGGGTATAGTGAGCCAGTAGGAGGTCGTATGCATTTCTTGTTCCGGAAGCTCCAGATCCCCGGCACCCACGTTTTCCAAGGTATAAAACTTGATCTTCTTGAATCCGACGACCTGCGTCGTGAGGTGGATCTCGCCGTGGTTCTTAATAGAATTCCGGAGGGCCCGGTTCTCGAACGCTTCCAGGATTTTTACTTTGGTATAGGAAATAGCGTCGGTAAAGTAATCGGTGTCAGTCGGTTTCACATAAGCCCGGCGTTCCTTATAGTCCATCTTTTCCACGAAATATTGTTGTCCCTCATGGATGTAGATGGCTTTCTTGTGGAGCGTCGTCAAGGAACTGGAGAAATCGACCTTGCTGACAATCCGTGGGCTTCCGCTGGTGTCGACCACGATGAAATTGTCGGAACTGACCGAGCGCAGGCTGACCGCGTCCGCAGGATAAGACTCACTGGTCCAATGCCATTGCCCTTCCGCCAAGTGAACGAACCCGTTCTCCTGCAGGAATTTCAAGATCTCCCCGGACTCTACCTTCCCGAAGCATTCGCCCTCCTTGAAGGGAAGCTCAAAGACGGCACATTTGAAGTGGTTCAGCAGAATCTCCAGGTTGTCGGGATTAACCAGTCCATGTTCGGGAGACTGCCCGAAGAAATACTCAGGGTGCTGAACAATGAACTGGTCCAAAGGTGAACTGTTGGCGACCAGCACCGCTGCTGAAGTGCCGGTCCTGCGGCCGGCCCGGCCGGCCCGTTGCCAGGTAGAGGCAATGCTGCCGGAGTAGCCTGCCATGACTGCTACTTCCAAGCTCCCGATATCCACCCCCAGTTCCAGGGCATTTGTGGCCACTACGCCCAGTATCTTCCCTTCCCGCAACCCCTTCTCCACCTCCCGCCGCTCGAGAGGAAGGTAACCTCCCCGGTAGCCCCGTACCAGGTCCTTGGAAAGGACCGTCTTCTCCAGTGCATCTTTCAAATAGGTAAGGAGGATCTCGGTCACCAGGCGACTGTTGGCAAACACGAC
>JBGPHY010000855.1:0-2644 GCA_041484625.1 Terriglobia bacterium
ACGGGACGGTTGATGACATCGGCACCCGGATCCCCTCCTTTGCTACTCGTCCTTTCGGTTTCACTGAGGGTAGTGCCTGTTCGGTCAATAGCCGTCTGAAATTGGTGGTCCGAGAGACCGTTAAACCGGGCGAGGCACCCATGCCGGTAGGAGTGGTTTCGAGAAGCTATTGCCTGGTCCAGCACCGCACGGTGATTACGACAGCCCTGGACGCTCTCTCGAAAGTTGGAATCCGTCTCGAACAGGTTCGCGCTAGCCTCCGGTTAACCGAACAGGGAGAACGCATGGCCCTGAGCTTGCTGTTTCCCGAGGATGACCGATATGCCTTCTTCCTCGACCAACGCGGAGACCAGCTTCGTCTGCGTCTGCAGTGCTTCAATTCGGTGGATGGCAGTATGGGGTTCATGGCCATGCTGGGCTGGTACCGTTTCATCTGCAGTAATGGCTTGGTCGTCGGTGAAGTCAGGGTCAATTTCCGGAAGAGGCACGATCCCTATTTGGACCCGGCGGAAATTGGGGGAGTCCTGTCAACAGGCCTTTCGAACTTGGTGGAAGAAAGGAAGCTCTACAGCCTCTGGCTCCAGACACGGGTGGACAACCTCACGCTTCGTAACTGGGTGGATGGGCCGTTGAGGGCGAAATGGGGAGTCAAACTGGCAGCTCGCACCTACTGCATTGCCCGCACAGGCCGGGACTGCCGGTTCCCTCTTCGTTTCGAAAAACGCCTTCCTTCTGAAAAAACGATGGAACCCACCTGCGCTGTGCCCGGTGCGTGGGTGCCTGCAGACAATGCCTTTGCTGTCAGCCAAGTGCTATCGTGGCTGGCCAAGGAACGTCACGAGATTCCTGAACAGGTGGAGCGGATGAGTGAAATCCCCGAATTGATTCACCATCTTGCTGGAGTTGAACGACGCTGACATTGGTTCATTTTCGCATGGAAGGGTGCCCCCATCAAAATGCACAATATTAAACTAACCACAACTTCCATTTCGATGACCTGAGAGAGCCGGGATCACCACAACTGATTAAGTTATTCCGCGGACATCAAGTTTGACAGTCGATTAACTTAAAGGTTAACATTGGTCCCGCATCAGCACACAGTAGCGTCATGCCAAAGGGAATACGGAAGGATCCGCGGCGGGACGAATTCGCTGCAATGGTCGAGGAGATGCAACGATCCGCTCAGCTGGATCTCGAAGGGGCAAAGGTCCAGATCGCTGAAGAGATCCACTTGGCTATGGAACGACAGGGCGTGACGAAAGTGGAACTGGCGAAACGGCTTGACACCAGCCGGGCTTATGTGACGAAGATTCTTCAGGGAACAGCCAATTTCACAATCGAGTCACTGACCAAGATCGCACGATGCCTTGGCTGTTCCTGGGAAGTGAAGTTGGCCCCCAATTCCCTGGAACCGCGAGCGCTGAAGCCAATTCAACGACGCCAAGCCGGTCGAAGGCCGGATTGCGACATGCGGAATTCACGAAGGAGGCACTCTAAGCCGTGACGCAACAGGAACTCCTTGAGACCATTAAGAGGACAGTCCTTGAAGTGGAACCGTCCGCCCAGACCTTGCTTTATGGCTCTCGGGCGCGGAATCAAGCCGGGCCGGAATCTGACTGGGATCTCCTGGTTCTGGTCGAAGGACCTGTGGATGAGGCCCGTAAACGAAAGATCCGGCATCGCCTCTACGAGATTGAATGGGCCTGCGGTGAAGTGATCAGTTGCATTGTCCGAAGCCGGGATGAATGGAATCAGCCAATGATGAAGGTGACCCCTTTTCATCAGCGCGTCACGCAGGAAGGAATCGGCTTGTGAACGACCCGCAGCAGGAACTCATTCACTATCGCCTGGGCCGGGCTCAGGAGAGCCTGGAGGAAGCTCACCTCTTGGCGGCTAATTCACATTGGAACACCTGCATCAACCGGCTTTATTACGCATGCTTTTATGCCGTGAACGCTCTGTTGCTAACGAAGGGTCTCTCGTCGGCCAGGCATGCCGGCGTTAGGGCCTTGTTTAACCAGCATTTTGTGAAGCAAGGTGCTGTTTCGAAGGAATTGGCGGCCTGCTACAACGACCTGTTTGAGTCCCGCCAGGAAACAGATTATGAGGATCTCTTCCAGTTTGATCCCAAAGCTGTTCCACCGCTGATTGAGCAGGCCGAGAGGTTTGTGAAGGCCATATCGCGGTTGATTAAAGAATCCCAAACGGAATCCTGAGTACCCCAGGAAAACCCTCAAAATTTCCCTTCCCCCACGCGTCAATAACGACATTTCGTCCCTGTAAGGGCCAGAGAATGTAGCTCGGGGCAAGGGAGCAAGCGATCGCCGCCCTGGGTAGGAGAGGAATAGTGATTACCCCTCTCCCCCGCAAGGGATTCCTTATCCCTTCAAGATCCCTAGCCGGAGCGGGGGAGAGGGGAAAGAAAAGACCAGAGTTTACTCCCTCGCCCCACAGGCATTGGTATCTACACATCTCGAGAGGGGTGGTGAATGATTTTTCGCTCGACAAATCTTCCGCCTTAGGTTACGTTGTGCTGGATGCTCATCGAAAAGCACAGCCCGTTGCCCCAGGGAGAAGCCGATGGAGGCAAACCCTTGCCTGGGGCCGGGCCGGAAGGGGTGGCGGGAAAGGAGGGGCGAGTCCT
>JBGPHY010000856.1:0-2641 GCA_041484625.1 Terriglobia bacterium
TCCATACACCCGATGAAATAGGTTTCCAGGCAATCGATGGCCCGGCCTAGGGCTTCTTCTTCGTCATGACCGTAAGTGGCTCCTGGGTAATCTGGAAAAGTGACTAAAATGGTTTCGTTATCATCCTTCTCTAAGTGTACCGCATACTTGACAGACATACTTCGATCTCCTATGAGTTATCGATCAATCACTTCAAACCGAGATCCTTCTTGATTTTCTCGACAAGCCCTTTACCGAGTTCCTTCTTGCCGTGAAACGGGAGCACAGAACTCTTGCCTCCTAACTTCACATGGAGGTGACTCCCCTTCCCAGAAATGAAGCTGTAGCCTTGCCTTTCCAGCCACCGTTTGAACTGGGCGCTTGTCACAATTTCAGTATAACAGATCTGTTATGTTTGTCTGTAGCGAATGAGTCTTCCAATTGCGAAATCTCTGTTGGTGCTTCCGTTATCAATTGTCGGTAGGATTAGTATAAAGATTTAGGCTGCAATATTTTACAGCCGAATTTGTCGTCATCAATTCTGGCTGGTTCCAAATCTGGAACAAGTGCTTTTTTCAGAAGGAGATATGGATAAGTACCAACAGTAAACTGCGGAAGCACGGCGCTGAGGCAGGTGAGGAAGCTGATGAAAAATGGAATCATGAGTTCGGATTTATAGCTTAGAGGTGCACTCCGGCGCCCGCGTTAACTGCTTGAATTTTCTGCCGCACGGAGTTATGGCGACACACAACGCCGAAAACCTGTTATGACACGCCCATATCGGCTGTCGAGCAGATTCTCTATCCTGCTGTGGTTCAAAAGGATCCGATATTTGGACAATACGGGATTGATGTTTGCTTTTGGAGAAGGCGGGAGCAAGCGAGCGCTGGCAGGGATTGTATTTGGTTTGGGTATGGCCCTCGGGGCCATCAATTTTATGGCCTGGTTGTTTGCATAGGATCCGGGTTTAAAAGTAATGACTGAATACAAAGACGGACGAGTCAACAAGGTCTACAAGTCAATCAACCGACCGCTCACGATTCTTGGTGTGGAACGGAAGCTGTTCTTTGCCGCGGCAATGATGGGTGCAGCTACATTCAACCTGATGGGGTCGTTTGTAGGGGGGATCCTGGTTTTTGTGACACTGTTCGCACTGGGTAGTTGGGCGACAAAAACCGATCCCAAAAACCTCCATGTTTTGTTGAATTCAGCCAAGTACAAATCCCAATATTGCCCAATGAAGTTCAAACCCATCAGGATAAAGAGAATTACTCATGATTAATCTGGCCAGGCTCTTCAAAGATTACAATGCCACCGGAGCCTTTAATGAATTTATCAACCTCTACGGGTTTGTCGCTGAGGATGTGTTTCTAACTAAGAGTGGGGACTTGGGTGTGGTCCTCGAAGTAGCCGGGGTGGATTACGAATGCCTGGACCAGAATACCATTGACCATGTTACGCGACGCTTTGAAGTAGCTCTGAAACTGCTAGATGAGAAGTTCCGGCTTTACCAGTACCTGTCAAAACGAAACGGGCAGCAGGTCCCTTACGAGCTCTACAAGAACGAAGTCGTCAACGAGGCCATCCGTAGTCGAACCGCCCACTTTCAATCCAGGGCCGAAGGCCTCTTCTCCATCAGGATTCACTTTGTCATCCTGTATGAGGGCTTCCGCCACAAAGCTTCCTTCCTTGAGAGTCTCCTGAAAGTCACATCTGGCCCACGCCGGGCTTTGGAAGAAGTATCTGGTCTTTTCCGCATGAAAACTCAAGTGGTTCTGATCGAGTCTGAACTCAACGAGGCCCTCAGTGTCCTCCACCACCGGGTTAATGGGTTTATGGCCCAGCTCAGTGATCTATGCAGGCTCAGCCTGTTAGACAAAGACCAGGCTTTTGTCTTCCTAAGGGACCTGGTCAACTTCACTCCTTACAAGCTGGATTGCGTTAAGCGAAAGTACGATACGTTCCTCGACTATTACCTTGCAGACAGCAGCTTGGAGTGCCATCGAAACCACCTGAAGCTCGACGACTATGCGGTCAGAGTGCTGACTCTGAAGGAACCCTCCAGTCAAAGCTTCCCGTTGATCTTTAAGAACCTCCTGGAAGTTGAGGCCAACTTCATTATCTGCACGGAGTGGAAAACCGAAGAGGGGCACCGGATCCGGAAGAGCATTCAGGCCAGGCGGCGTCACTACCATAATTCCAAGACTTCCCTTCTCAGCCATCTTGGCAGTTCTGACTCAGGCAAGCCGGCTGATCTGCTGGTTGATGACAGCAAGGAGTCCCTGGTCCGGGAACTGGGTGAAGGGAAGAAAGAGCTGGAGGTTCACGGGAACTATTTTGGGGAATTCTCACTGACCGTGGTCCTTTATGATCTCCACCCATCCAGGATCGACAAGTCGATTGCCGAGTTTTACAAAATCTTCTCAACCCACGATGCCACCCTGTGCGAGGAACGATACAACCTATTCAATGCTTTTCTGGCCAGTGTTCCCGGCAACTACCAACTCAATCTCCGCAGGATGTACATCCTCAACACCAACTACGCGGATTACTCCTTCTTTTTCACCCTTCATCAAGGGGACCAGCGCAACCGCCATCTCGACAAGGAGTACCTGGCCGTCCTGGAGTCCACTCAGCAGACCCCTTATTACTTCAATCTCCA
>JBGPHY010000857.1:0-2637 GCA_041484625.1 Terriglobia bacterium
TGAGGGGGATGATCGGCTGAAAGGAACCAAGCATTTGTGGTTGTATAACCAGGAACACGTACTTGAGTGGCGCCAGGCCGAGTTTGAGGCCATCCGGGGGATGCATCTGAAGACGGGCCGGGCCTGGGCCATCAAGGAATCGCTGCGCCGATTCTGGGAGTATCGCTATCGGAGGCGCGCCCAAGCCTACTTTCAGCGCTGGTACTTCTGGGCCACTCACTCGCGCATCGCTCCCATGGTGGCCGCCGCCAAAACCTTGAAGGGCCACCTGGCCAATATCCTGACCTATTTTCAACATCGGATTTCCAACGCCACGGCTGAAGGCCTCAACAGCAAGATCCAGAGGGTCAAAGAAATGGCCTGTGGGTTCCGCAATCGACAACACTACAAGACAGCCATTTACTTTCACTGTGGTGGACTGGATCTGTACCCAAAGTCAGTGGCTACCAACTAAGGAATCGCATGGAATACAACCTGTGGGGGTCACCCACTCAAAACCCAGAAGCGCCACCTTTTAAGACACCGGGTTCTTCTTGCCCACTCGCCATATTCTTGGCCTCATCTCGGATCACCCGGAAAAAAGCCTTGACCCCAGGCCCTGTCCGTGACAAAGTCACCACTGCAAACCTGGGGAATAAGTGTTCCATACGACAATTCAAATGGAGGAAAGATTAAAAGATGAGATTAGCGATCAGCATTTCCACTGCAGTGTTTCTTGGTCTGGTTTTGTCTGCCCATTCGGAGGAGACCCCGGGCAAAGCGGTATTCGATCAAAGCTGCAAGAATTGTCACGGAGTGGAAGGCAAAGGTGATAAGATGGCGGATGGTTTCTGGAAGGTCCGAATTCCCCGGCTCACCTCGAAATACGTGCAGGGGAAATCAGATGAAGAACTGAAAAAAATCATAACCGGTGGTATCCGCAAGATGGAACCTGTTAGAGTCGGCGCACCGGCGGACCCCCATAGACCGAAGATTACGCCCCAGCAAATGGAGGACGTAATTCGCTACATTCGCACGTTAAAGAAGTAGTTGGTCACCTGGAGCCAGGCGGAAGAATCCAACCAATCAAATCATCGGCCATCGACATACCAGGAAGAACGGTTCCTGTGCAAGCATGGCGCGCAGCGGCTTTTGGGGCTTTGGCTTCTCCAGAGGGGGCCCTCCCGCTGATTGCGAGCTTTTTTGGATTTGGGACAACGCTTGGCTCCCCGTCGAACCATCTTTCAGCCCCAACCGGCGGGCGACAGCGGTCACCTGCTTGGCCTTTCGCTTGTAACTAACCTATTACTTTCATGGCTGACTTCAGGCCGACTTGAGGGCATACTAATGTCGATTAGCACTGACTTACTACATCTTCGTTCTTAGGAACAAACTATCCCAAAACAAAGCCGACGTAATTTTCTCAAGGCCACCATTGCCGGAGCGGGCTTCACCATTGTCCCACGGCGCGTACTGGGGGGGGCTGGATTTGTTCCGCCCAGTGATACCGTCCACATCGCGGTCATTGGAGCAGGAGGACAGGGGATCGAAAACATGAAGGCCTTGCTGCAGGAGCCTGATGCCAGGATCACGGCAATTGCTGATCCGAACGAAGAAAGCGACTACAGCGCCTTTTACTACAAAGGAACTGCTGGCCGGATCCCGGCTCTGAAACTGGTTCAGGAAGCCTTCTCCAAGAACAGTCAAGAAAAGTCCAAAGCGTGCAACGAATACACCGACTTCCGTGTGATGCTGGAGAAGGAGAAGGCCATCGATGCTGTCCTGGTGGCAACGCCGGATCACGTGCATGCCGTGGCTGTCATGGCGGCTCTCCAGTTGGGGAAACATGTCTACTGCGAGAAGCCGCTCTGCCACTCCATCTACGAAGTCCGCAAGGTTGTGGAAACGGCTCGCAACGCTAAGGTGGCCACCCAGATGGGCAATCAGGGCCACAGCGGTGAAGGCATACGGCTGACCTGCGAGTGGATCTGGGACGGGGCCATCGGGGCGGTCCGTGAAGTGCACGCTTGGGCAGACGCGTCCCGTTGGGGCAAGATGACGGAACGCCCCAAAGAAAGTCCGCCGGTTCCTTCAGGGCTCAACTGGGAGCTGTGGCTCGGCCCCGCAGCTTATCGGCCCTACCACCCAACCTATGCCCCGGTGGCCTGGCGGGACTGGTGGGATTTCGGGAGCGGCGTGATTGGCGACTTCGCCTGTCACCATCTCGACCCGGCTTTCTGGGCGTTGAAGCTGGGATACCCCACCAGCATTGAGGCAGTGGTGTGCGACCGCCGCGAAGAATTGGTGCCCCTGGGGTCGCTGATCTACTTTGAATTTCCCGAACGAGGCGAAATGCCGGCCGTGAAAGTTCGGTGGTATGACGGGGGCTTGAAGCCTCCAACACCGGAAGATCTGGAGGTCGGACGGACGCTGGGACGAGACGGGCACGGAATCCTCTTTATCGGAGATAAGGGGAAAATAGTCTGTGGTGGATGGGGAGGCACCCCCCGTTTGATCCCGGAAAGCGCAATGAGGGCGTACAAGCTGCCCGCCAAGAGTCTGCCACGAACACAAGAACATCACCGGGAATGGCTCGATGCCTGCAAAGGAGGCCCAGCCTCCAGCGCCAACTTCGAAGCTGTTGGCCAAATGGTAGAA
>JBGPHY010000858.1:0-2631 GCA_041484625.1 Terriglobia bacterium
AAGGCAGGAAGTACGGCGCGCGCGCTGCCTTGTTCGGCCGGAAGATAAACAATGCGGAAAATCAGCTCGCCTTCATCGAATTCCTTCGATTGATTGCCGATGGGTTGGTTACTCCGGAAGACGCAACAGCCGCTTACCACGACGTACTGGGAAAGCTGGGTCTTAAGCCCTATCGGCCGCTGGAAAAGGATATGGAACTCACCAACCCGGTGATGAGTTATGCCGGTACTGGTGGACGACGCGTGAGCGTCCCCATGCCGTCAATGATCCGCTCCACGGTCCATCCCTGTCCTGCCGCCTCTCTGCCTCTTTCTAATCCTGCCTCTGAGGAATTCCCTCGCACACCCCAGGGGGAGTATGACTTTTCCAGGTTTACTCAAGCCCAGCGCTTGCGCTTCAATGAAGCCGAACGGGATCGGATCTACGGATCCAGCGTGATTCGGGAGAAACAGGGGAATCCATCCAAGTGAACCGTCATTTTAAGGGTGTAATTTTTGACATGGATGGGGTCTTGGTTGATTCTGAACCCTTGCATCAGAGGGCCTGGAAACAAACGCTGGGGGAGCTCGGTATCCCATTAACTGACGAGCAGTTTCGCAAGCTAATGGGGAAAACAACTCACCAGATCTTCTCCCTGTACTTTGAGAAACATGATATTCAGGCAGATCTTGAGTATTGGAGCTTCAAAAAGGATGAAGCATATCGGGCCCTGGTCCATCGGGAACTGCAACCCTTGGATGGCGTGGTCCCGTTTGTGATGTATCTTAACTCCCGGAAGATCAGGATTGCTGTTGCTTCTTCGGCCGTCCGGCTGAATGTCCAGGCAGCTCTGGATTGTCTCAGACTGGAGGGAATGTTTCAGGCGGTCCTTTCCGTGGAAGACATCCTACATCCTAAGCCGGACCCGGAGATCTATCTGACTGCCGCCGCACAGCTAGGCCTCGCTCCTGTCGATTGTGTGGTCATCGAGGACTCCCTGCCGGGAATTCAATCGGCTAGGCAGGCTGGAGCCTTTGTTGTCGGCATTACGAGCAACTTTCCTGCAGAAACACTGGCTATTGCAGATCGGGTGTGTGCTTCATTCCAGGAGATCCACGAGTTCCTGCAGCCCCGGCTGTTATTCTCCGGTTCCGAAGGTGTTTGAGTTAAGCCCGAATCAATGAGATTGATGAAGAGAGGACCCGCTCAGGCTTTGCGCCGTGGGGCGGATTTCGAAGCATGCCGTGCGACTTTCCTGGAGTACCTAGCCTTCTTGACGTAGGAGTTTCGAGTAACACTTTTCTTCACCATCGTGGATTCTTCTCCCAGGCTTTCCAAGTAAGGCGAGGGGACCCAGAAAGAGGACAACAAAGCCAGGTCCGTTCGTGGAGGAAGGAACTGTCCTACTCCGCCGCTCTCCTCCATCAGATTACGCAGGAAGTAATCCTGCCAGCGGCGGAAAGCAGTGATTCTGCCGTTCGAATTGAAAATGGCATAGATTAGCGGGCCATAGTCCCGGGTGTACGCCACTCCGGCCAGGGTACTGACTCCGCCGTCCTTGGAGGGATTGGTTCCGGTTTTTCCCAGGATTCCGCCCAGGCAATTCTGGTCCCGTAACCGCCCGAAGAGGGTGCCCTCATCCCTCCCCGCCACGGGAAGCACGTCCTGCAATTTCATCTGATGGGCTTCCAGCCAGGCATTCAATGAGCGAAGGATCTTGACCCCGGCCCGGGGTGTCATTCGGTTATGTTCCAGCCCCGAGGGTCGGGCAACAAAGATCTCTTGTGGCTCCAGACCTGCGGCCCCGATCAGAAACTGGCGCAGGACTTCTGAGCCCCCCAGCAGATCTCCCAAGCGGTCTGCAATCTCATTAATGCTATGAGCATTCTGCAACCAGAGGATATTCTTCAGTGGTTCAGAATTATGACTCAGATAATGGATCTTCCGGTTGAGATCTATGGTGTCCGTATCCACATGAATCACACGGCCGGTGATGCGGATCCCCAATCGTGTGAGACAGCGACGCACCTGCTGAGCCGAAGCCTGGGAATTGGGGAAAGCATCGATTGCAAACGGCCCTACGACCACCAGATCGCCTTCCACGCGCCGCAGGCCCCGTCGCACTAACGCCCGACCAAAAGCCAGAGCATCACTGGTCTGAAATAGCGGATCCCCATCGCTCACCAGGTACAAATCGCCCTTAAGAGCCTTTCTGTGGGCATCCAATTGATCATCTGCAAGGATCCTGGTATGGAACCGATAATCCGGTCCCAGCCGCTCCAACGCAAAGAATGAGGTGGCCAGCTTCATGACGGAGGCGGGGTTGAAAGGCAGGTCCGAATTGTGCTCGGCAATTACTTTGGATCCATCCAGCGTTTCGACCAGCACCCCCAGGCTGTTAGGACTGAACTTCCTTCGTTGAACTCTCTGGAGCTGCAAGATTGACTTAGAGAGCGCTTCACCGGGAGATGGGGGAGACTCTTTGAAGCCTCCAACAGGAATGTCGAGAGCGGTTGCCCACCCGCTGGCTTCTGGGGCTTGCACGGGCCAAAGCAGGCCCACCAGCAGGAGGATGATGGCGGTCTGTTTCATTTTGAAGATCTTGTATATAGTAAAAAGAAACAGCAATTGAAATTGAAAGAGAACTGTTCA
>JBGPHY010000859.1:0-2625 GCA_041484625.1 Terriglobia bacterium
AGGGACGCATTGACATGCTGACCACCGGGATCCGCACCCCCATCGGGTTGAAAATTTCCGGCGCCGACCCGGGAAAGATCGAAGAAATTGGAGCGCGAGTGGAGACCTTGCTGATGCCCGTCCGGGGGACTCGCAGTGTTTTCGCAGAGCGCACAGGCGGCGGCTATTTCCTCGATTTCCAGTGGAACCGCGAAGCGCTGGCACGCTATGGATTGAGCGTGGATGAGGCGCAGACCGCGGTGCAGAACGCGATTGGCGGGGAGAACGTAACCACCACGGTCGAAGGCCGCCAGCGATACCCAGTCAATGTGCGCTACATGCGGGATTTCCGCTCCGATTTTGCATCGCTGGGGCGTGTCCTTGTGGCAACATCAGGAGGCCAGCGGCAGGTGCCGCTGGCGCAGCTCGCCACCATCAAGACAGTGAGTGGGCCTTCCATGCTTCGCGACGAGGACGGAATGCTAACCGGCTATGTCTATGTGGATATTGCCGGGCGGGATCCCAGCAGCTACATGGAGGAAGCGGGGAACCTGCTTGGCAAACAACTGCAAGTCCCCTCAGGGTATGCGATGACCTGGAGCGGCCAGTGGGAGGCAATGGTGCGAGTCAAGGAGCGATTAGTTCTGGTGGTGCCGCTCACGCTGTTCCTCGTCTTTCTGCTGTTGTACCTGAACACGCGTTCGGTGGTCAAGACACTGATTGTCCTGCTGGCGGTGCCGTTTTCGGCCATCGGTGCCATCTGGTTCCTGTACCTGCTGGGCTACAACATGAGCGTTGGCGTCTGGGTGGGGCTGATCGCACTCCTGGGGGTTGATGCTGAAACTGGCGTTTTCATGCTGCTTTACCTCGACCTGGCGTATGCTCAGGCCAGAAGGGAGAATCGTCTCGACAGCCTTGCCGAACTCCAGCAGGCCATCGTGCAGGGGGCAGCCAAGCGTATCCGGCCCAAGTTCATGACCGTGGCCTCGACCTTTTTGGGCCTGGTGCCAATTATGTGGGCGACTGGCACTGGTGCAGATGTCATGAAGCGGATTGCCGCCCCCATGATCGGTGGGATCTTCACGTCGTTCCTACTGGAACTGCTGGTTTACCCGGCAATTTATGAGGCTTGGAAGTGGCATTTTGAGCTTAAGATGCGGAAGTCCCGGGACTATGACCTATTGCAGACGTAGTCAATTCGCAGTGGAACCGCCAAGGACGCCAAGAGCGCCAAGGGGGGTGCTTGAACTGGATCGTGATCCTTTTGCGTGATCGTGTCCACCGGGTGGCGCGAGGTCATCGTGGGTAATTGGCAACGGGACATGGATAAGCCATTGGGCTGACTTCCTTATCATTTTTTTTTTCTTGGTGTCCTTTGCGTTCTTGGCGTTTCGGTCTCATGATGCAACCGCCAAGTCTGCTAAGAGGGCCAAGGGGGCCTTGTGCTTTTTGGGTCAGGCTTATGATCTCACTAATGTGTGACTGAATTAGCGGATTAGGGCACTTAGTCAAGCAGGATCCCCATAGCATTCCACGCCGGCTGTACCCTCTCCGTCGAGTCTCCCTGCTCAGCCCGCAGTCCACTAGCGCTCTTCAACAAAAATACTCTCCCCACTGTCTGAACCGCAGTTTTTTCCATACGGAGATTGCATTGTGACGATCAACTGGTATAGAAAGGGCTGTAGAGATCAAGAGGGTGGAAAGCGATCTCGATAAGCAGAGAGCCGGAAGCTCCTTTCTCTACCTGGCCGAAGGACCCTCCTGAGCATGTTCTCCAGACGCTACTTCTTGCAGTCTGCTGCAGCTTGGTCGTTGTTCTGCCCATCAGGTTTGGGCTTCACCACCACGGTTGAATCAATCAGAAGCAGACTCCCTGGCGACCTACCCGTCGGGATCGCGGCTATTATCGCAAATTCTCTGAACCGTGATCCGTCGTCCATCAACACAGATTGGTTCGGTTCATTATTGATGGAGGGTTTACTCCAGTGGGCCCGGCGGGGTATCACCGAAGTGCGGCCTTTTGCCTTCGCCTGGCTGGATCACCATTGGAATTCGAAAACCGTAAGCCCCTTTAGCGGACCGGTTTCGCGTGTCTTCCTGGCAGGACGCATCCCGATTACCACTTACGCGGGCCATTACAGTCTCGCCTTTCCCTGTTTTGAACTGGTGACCCAATATCAGGACCCCCGGGCCCGCCAGACTTGTATGGACGTTGCCAGGACGATACTGCACCGCTCCTCACGGAACCGCCTGGGAATGGTTAACCATGATGACAATGCAGACTTTGCTATCCCGGATACCTGTTATTTTGTTGTCACACCCTTGATGATGGCTTCGGTGCTTGATCGGAAAAATGGTGAGGTCTATCAGCAACAGGCAGTCTATCAGTTGAGAACCTACATAGATGTCTTCCTGGTCAAAGAGACCGGACTGGTGCGTACAATACTTCTGAAAGAAGGCCTCGGGAAAACCTATTGGACAAGGGCCAGCGGTTGGATGGCATGGGCTATTATCAGGGTACTGCAGCACTTGCCTCCCTCGGCTCCGGAGGCTGAAGGATTCGTGAGGGATTTGAAAACCATTGCCAATGGACTTCGCCGAGTGCAAGACTCGAGCGGTGGATTCCACGTGCTCCTCGACGAACCA
>JBGPHY010000860.1:0-2623 GCA_041484625.1 Terriglobia bacterium
AAAATAATTTGGTGGATTGGCTGGGAGGCAGGGATTCGAACCCCGATAGGCAGATCCAGAGTCTGCAGTCCTACCGTTGGACGACCTCCCAGCACGAGGTGCCGGCTCGAAGCGCCGCTCACCTCAGCGAGTTTTTACCATCACTCTGCGGGAATGTCAACCCGAGACAGCCGAGCGACTACTTGGAGTCGGGAGGCGAGTTCTGGCTTTTGACCCAGTAGACTTTGCCGTTGTGGAGCACGACGAAATCCTGGGGTCGGGAGAGCAATTCCCTGAATGCGGACAGCCTCTTGGCATGTTTCTCAAAGTCAGGGGAATTCCGGTAAAGCACAACTACCGGGCGGGAACCATTGTGCAGAATCGAGAGATCCCGCCACGCGCTCTTGCTGAACTCGAAGAGTCTCCCGGCGACCTCGATGCGGCTCCACTCAGCAGGTTGAGAGTAGATTGGCTCGTTCCCACGATCTAATTCAACACCAGCAAGCATGTTGTCCGGTTTGGAGGCGCTGGCTTTTTCGTCCGTCCGAGCGGACAGTTTCGACTGGACCATTGCGGTCCGCGGGGAGACAGCTTTGGCCGAAGATGTGACCGAATCTGCAGGAATGGCGATCTTGGACTCGGACACTGTCCCGGCACTTTGGGCCGACACGGCAGGCCCTAATTCTGCTGACTTCTGCTTTGCCTGCCTGGAATCACTTTCTCGAGGGGTCTCTGCCTGCACAGGGCCTGCAGGGGCCGACACCACTCCCCCCAAGGCTCCCCGCTCCCGATCGGCCGGAGCGTTTTCCGGCCCGGCATCTTTCAAGGCTCGTGCCTGCTCCTGGAAGACCTCCGGGCCTGTGAGGGAAGGCATCCCTTGCTTCGGCAGTTCCTCTTTCTTCCTCAAGGTTCCGTATCCACCCGGAGGTTCCACCTTCGAGCCGGGCTGATTCGGCATTGACGTTTCAGGGAAAGTCGCCCCGGGCGGGGCTTCGGAGGCAACCGTTGACTCTTTGGGGGTCTGAACGACATTCTTCTCTATTGGCATTTCACGTTTTTCATCGCGCGAGAGAGAATCCCGCGGCCCGCTTAGGGTCCGATCCAATTCAACAGAGATTTGGCGGGGAGATTGTCTGAGCATCTCATAGCCGACGTAGCCGCTGACTACCGTGACCAGTAAGATGGCTATCGCCGGTTTCAGTCCCCAGGACCGAGCACCCTGAAGGAATCCCAGGATACTTTCATGCCACGGGAGACCAACAGCATCAGACTTCGATTCCTCCGCGGGGGATTGCAGGTTCCGCCCCCGGAGTAAGATCGCAAGTTCCTTCTGGCAGCGCTGGCAGTGAGAGAAATGGAGTTGCATCTGGGTCTGCAAACCGGAAGGCAGTTGTCCTTCCAAGTAGGCGGATACAGCGTTCTCGTCCGGGCAGTTTTCCGAGCCGGCAGGAAGAATTCGTCTGGCCTCCAGGTGTCGCTTCAGCCCCTCTTCAAAAGCTTTGTCTGTCCCGCTGTTCTTCATGAGTCTCCTCGTCTATTAAGACGGGGTACAGGGCAATTATTGCGCATTTTTTGTCAGGAGTTGACGAATATCCGTCTCCCCCCATTTCAAAGCTTCTTCAATGACCATTCCGATCTCACTCCGTCTCAGATGGAGAGACTCGCGCAATTGCTTCTCTACCCGCTTTTGTAGTTTCTTCCGGATTTGGTCCACTCGCCGGCTGGCTGTCGATTCATGGACCCCCAGCAACTGGCCGAGATCCTTTAGTTTGACCTCTTGCAGGTAGTAGAGGTTTAGCAAAAGTCGTTCCTCCGGGTCCAGTTGGTCCAGTGCGGAGGCTAATGAGCGGGTGAATGCAGCCAGTAGTCTTTGCTGTTCTCCCTCCAGAACAGGTTCCACTCGATTTGGACTGCTGGAGAGGTCAGGCGGTTCCGTTTCCATGTCGGACAGCGAAACCAGCCTCTGATTGGCGCGAATCTGGTCAATCCTGCTCCTGGTGACGATAGTTCTCAGCCAGCCCTCCAGCGACCCGATTCCATGATACTGGCCTATTTTGCCGGGCCCTGAAACAGAATCAGAGTTAGCGGGCAGGAATAGGTCAGTCATCATAGAGTCCGCCAATTCATGGGCGGCCGAAGTGCTGTCAGCACAATGGAACGCCGCCTTCAGGATGCATTCCCGGTAGCGCTGGTGGAAAATCTCCCATGCGGGATCACTGCCCTCGGCACAGGCCGTGGTCAGGTACAGTTCTTCCCATCTCATCTTGTCCATTAGATCCCGGGAGGCTTCCAGAGCTTTGGATTCATCGAAGTCGTGAGATTCGAGCGGAAGGAGAGCGTAGCGACGGAAGACCGATTCAATCTTGTCGCAGTAGACTCCCAATTCAAGGCGAATGCCGGGGAAATGCAACTGGGCTTGCTCGAACGATTCCTGGCATCGCTGTTTCAGAAGACTGCAAAGCCGAAAGGGAAGCGGTTTCATCAGGTTCTTACCGCTGGAAGCAGGGTGCCGGCAAAAGGGACACAAGTCGACCTCTTTGGAGATGACCTGAAAACACTCCGGGCACTTGATGTCCGTTCCCATGGCGCTATTAGAGTATCTAATCCCAGACTAATATTCTATCGGTTCGGGTAACGGGTTCCT
>JBGPHY010000861.1:0-2617 GCA_041484625.1 Terriglobia bacterium
AAATTGCTATCTCGAGGCGGATGATCCACGTCCTTATCCAGCCTAGAAACGACGGCTTTTTGGCTTTGGACGCAGGAATTCCCGGCGTGAAGTCCGTACTGTCAGATTGCTTCGGGAACGGCTTGGCGTCTCGAAGGACCCGACTCTTAACCCACAACACGGCCGCCTTCAGATGACTTCTCCGCCCTAAAGGAGTGTAAGTCTCGTAGTCTTTTGGAAAATCTTTCAGTTCGTAAGCGTCAGTCGTTAAGACAACTACTTGAGTTCCAGCACGGGCCAATGCCTCAGCCAGTTGATGCGTGTAATGACACACACCTCCGTTACCAAATGAGTCGTAGAGCACAACCTTCAATGGGCTTTCTTTGCGCATACTCTCGATTCTGATGTCCATCTCATGTGCTTCGCAGATCGACAAGATACTCATGGAACGCGGTGAGGCGTGGGCGGTGGTAGATAAGCAGTACTGATAGATAGGTGGCGACCCCTCCCAGAATCTCTACCCCTAGCCGGAAGGGCAGGGCCCAGGCCGGGGCCACAAGTATCTTGAGCGCCAATACCACACAGCCCATGCATAACGATCCCCAGAGAGCCGGCAAGACTGATTTGAAGTACTCCAGCGGGGAGAGCTTTATGGTTCGGAAGGCCTTCCAGTAATAAGGCAGAACAACAAAGGGATGGATGACTATCCAGGCCGCCGCAATCCCTCCGGTTCCCCAGTGGCTCCCTACATAGAACGAGATGGGTAATAGAATTGTTGTGGCAACACAGTTCCACTTCCAAAACTTGACATGACCCGTGTTGACAAGAAGCTGTGGGATCAAGATAAAAATGGAGCGAAATCCGGCATACGCCGATAGCAAGCGCAATGGCAAAACGACCCCTCGCCATTTCTCTCCAAGGACAACGAGCACCAGTTCCTCGGCGACGATCGCCACACCGAAGGATATGGGAAACGTGATCAGCGCTAGTCCTTCCGTGAGGGTCAACAAATAGCGTCTCAGGGATGCCAGTTCAGATTGGACCGCTGAAAAGACACTGGGGGTCAGCCGGGTAATCAGCGTGCTGATTCGTTCGAGCGGGATATTGGCTATCGTCCACCCGAAGGTGTAAGCACCCAGTGCCGCTTTGCCAAGGACCCGGCCCGCCACCAGAAAATCTGCATTGGATGAAAAATACCAGGAGATGCGCGCAATCAAGACGTCAGCACTGAAGTTGAGAGCTCGTTTGAGGCTGTGGGCTTGTGGCCAGGCAAAAGGCTGCCTGCTTCGGGTCCAAACCAGGACGGTCGAGGCCACCGTACCCACCAACCCTCCCAGGACGAGTGTCCAGTAGCGCAACCCAACAAGGGCGAACACCACCATGGAAAACGCCTGAATGAGGGACTGAATCGCTTCTATCAGGGCCAGTGTCTTGAATTGCAGATCTCTCTGAAGGATGGCATAGGGAACAGTCCGGAACGCAGTTATAACAAATGCGGTGCTCATCGCTGCCAAAACCCAGCGAAGCTGGCTTGTCTTGAAGAACACGGCCAATGGTAATGAGGCAAGACACGAAACGGCAAAGAAGGTCAGCCCCAGGAAGATGGAGAAGGTGTTGAGCTGCTTTACTTGCTCATTGGTCAAGTCCCGTTGAGTAACGATCACCGTCCCAAGCCCGAACTCGTTAAGCAACGAAACAAAGCCCATGTAAACAGCGGCCATCCCCACTAAGCCGTAATCTTGGGGGGTCAGCAGTCTAGCGACAAACAGTGAGCCCACCCATGTGAGGATCTGCGAGACCCATTTCATGCTTCCCGTCCAGGCAATACCCTGAACAAGAGAATGATCGAGACTCCGGGTGTCGATGAGAGGAGATCCTGAAGGTACGGAAGTGTCGTCGTCTACGGCAGCACTGTCTGGAAAAATATCACAGAGGCCCTCTTCATACTCTTCGACCAGGTTCGTCAGTGTCTGGTTCATTGAATCCAGGTGGCTATCCTTATGTAGGGTGTTTCGCAGGCGACGCCCAGTGGTACCCTCAAGCCGTTACGCATGCCTTTAAGCCGTTCCAGCATGGACTTCAGAAGTGAAACACGCTGCTCGGTCATCGACGTCAGGAACGGTTCCTCCCTGCGCAAAGCACCAATGCCTCTCTAGTCTTACCTGCCAGAAAGTTTCTTTCCCATCGGGCCTTGAACATTCTCTCCGGATTGCCGCTCCAATTTGCCGCAGTGACTTTCCAAGTAGTTCGCGTTAACTGTCGGAGGTAGTAAAAAAGTTCTCTCACCCGAAGGACAACATTCAGATCCGATTTCATCACGTCTAAGCGAAATTGGCCTCGCCCAAACCGGACAGCCCGTCTCAGGATCCATTCTTGCTCGAGCTGGAAAGATCGGATGATATGTTGGACCACGGCATTCTTGCAGAACCAACCCTTATGACCGTCTTTCTCCAGTCGCCGAGTCAACTGGCTTTCGCTTCCCATGGCATAGTTCATCCGGTTGGGTCCTATGGTTTCGTCAAATCGATATCCATTGGAGAAGACTTGTGCCCGAACTGCCATGTTTGGTCCGAAGAAGTGGCGCGGACGGATTGGTCCTTCATCCAGATAGTCAATTAGGGAGAAGGTAGGACTCAAC
>JBGPHY010000862.1:0-2617 GCA_041484625.1 Terriglobia bacterium
GGAAAGAAGATCGCCTATTCCACATTTACGGAAATATGGACGTGCAATGCAGACGGCACGAATGGAAACCAGCTGACGAACTTCCAATTGATGGAAAAAGGGAGCCAATGCGGGAGTCCCCGCTGGTCTCCCGATGGGAGCCGCATTGCCTTCGATCACATAAATAACGGGAAGATAGGAATCTATGTTGTTCCAGCAAAAGGCGGATTATCCCGGTGCGTTACTTCGGAAAGCTTCACGGCTATTTTGCCGAGTTGGTCACGGGACGGGCATTGGATTTATTTCGGATCGATCCGAACGGAAGACCATCAAGTTTGGAAAATCCCTTCTGGAGGAGGCCCGGCTGTCCAGGTGACTCGACACGGAGGGTGGAAGGCCTTCGAGTCGGCGGATGGCCAATGGCTCTACTTTGCAAAAGACAAACGCTTCCGAGGCATCTGGAGGGTTCCAGTCACCGGCGGGGAGGAAAGCCAGGTGTTGAATCAAGGGAGAGGCCAAAACTGGGCGATCGTGGCTTCCGGCATATATTTGTCTGTGGACGAGGCAAATGGAGTTCCTGCCATCTTCTTCAGTTTCGCCACTCATCGCCTTGAAAGGCTCTTTACGATGCCGAAGAGATTAATTATCCCTCGGGGATTTACAGGAAACCTTGCTATCTCTCCCGACAGAAGATCGATTCTCATTGTGGCGTCAGAATCAATTGAGAGCGACTTGGTGCTGGTGGAGAACTTCCGATGATGGGGGCCTGTAGGGCGGTTGTGTCAACCGCCGTGGGGGAGGGCGCATGAGATGGCGTTTTACAAAAACGCCCTACAGGGCAAGATTGGGCGAATTAACCGTTTCTTGGCCACAAGGTTCTCCCCCCAAAGCTATAATCTAGTATAGACCCCCCCCCAAAGCCCTTCAGGTCGTTTTTCGTCTGAACGTTCAAGATCAATCCCAGCCGCTAAGGCAAAAATGGTGGAATTCCGAATGTTGCACTTAACGGAGCGACTGCAGCGGTTGCAGGAACTGCAGGGGCACGCGCCAATCCCCGGTTGCGGCCTGGCGGGATGGAGAGTAGAATTCCTTGCAGATATTGCTGCTTGGTTGAGGATGCTTCAGGGGCCCTGATCCTGAACGGGGATCTTTTCCATGGAAGCCTCGACTCCTTCCCATCGAATTCATTTCGGCAAATTCGAAGTCGACCCGGAATCCGGTGAACTGTTTAAGGACGGTCGCCCGATCCGTCTCCAGGGCCAGCCCATCCAGATTCTGTTTATGTTGCTGGAAAAGCCGGGCCGGGTGGTGACTCGGGAAGAACTACAGCAACGGCTCTGGCCGAAAGACACCTTCGTTGACTTCGACCACAGCCTGAACGCAGCCATCCAGAGACTGCGCGAAGCACTCAGCGATTCAGTGGACACTCCCCGCTATATCGAGACCCTGCCTCGCCGCGGATATCGGTTTATCTATCCGATCGAGGCTCCTCAAGAAAAGGCCAAAGAAGAATCAGGTTCAAGGGAGGAAAGGAAAGGGCAAGAGGCGAGGGCAGCTATAGCGCAGCCCCGGCTTTTGGGGCTGCGGCTTTTTCATCCGCATAGACCAAAAGCCGCAGAGTCAAAAACCGACTCTGCGCTACAGAGTGCCGTCGATTCAAGTCAAGAGGGAAGAGGGACCGTACCCGGGGCGAAGTGGCTGGGGCGAAGGGTTTTATGGATTGGGCTGATAGCAGGCATCCTGTTGGGAATTGGCCTCACGGGTTGGCTCTTCTACTCAAAACGCTCGGTTATCCCCCCTCTCACAGTTCGCAAATTTACCAGTTTTCGAGGCATTGAAACGAACCCGGCGTTTTCACCGGACGGTAACCAGGTGGCTTTCTGCTGGAATGGGGAAAAACAGGACAATTTTGACATTTACGTCCAACTCATTGATGGAGGGAGACCCCTGCGACTGACGACTACCCCTGCTGACGATCTCGATCCTGCCTGGTCCCCTGACGGACGACGTATCGCTTTTAATCGATGTGCCGGGGAGGAATGTGAGATTCTGATCATCCCTGCCATAGGTGGCGCTGAAAGGAGTCTGGGGATGAAGAAAGGCAGCGCGCCGGGAAAAATGTCGTGGTCTCCCGATGGAAAGTTCCTGGCAATGACAGAAAATAGTCCATCCGAAAATACCAGCAGGATCTGCCTTGTTTCCCTGGAAACAGGCGAGCGACGGAGACTGACTTCTCCGCCTAAAGCCGCATGGGACGCTGTTCCCATTTTCTCGCCGGACGGACATACCCTGGCGTTTGCGCGTGTGCATGGGTTGCAGCTTCTTTCTCTGGTTGATGGGAAGGCCAAAGGCGAACCTCGGCAGTTGACTCTTGAAGCCGGCCTGGCCGATTTCGACTGGATGCCAGACGGCCGCAGTCTTGTATTCTCATCAGCCCGCGCGGGTATTAATCAATGGAGCTTGTGGAAAATTGCAATTGCTGGGGGCAACCCAAACCCTCTTGCCGGGGCTGCCGGAGAGACATGCTGGTTTCTTTCGGTGGCCCGACAGGGTAATCGGCTGATTTATGCAAACTATGCTTTGGATATAAGAATTTTTCAGATTCCGGGACCGGGCTTTGAGCGACAAAATGACTTGA
>JBGPHY010000863.1:0-2617 GCA_041484625.1 Terriglobia bacterium
GGGCGGTTGTGCAGAGAATCTCATTAATGATGAAGCACGGCAGCCTGGTGGTGGCCTTCTTCCATACCCACAAGTCTCCAGGACCAGTTCCTGCGGTTAAGTACCGCCTGATCGATGACCACAATCTGGAATATCACCCGCTCGGCTTTGATCTGGAGTTTCAAAAGGTTTACCAGACCCGAGATGTGACCCAGCTTTTTAAGGGCCACCAGGGGGTGAAATTCTACCTGCTGAAGCACAACGTGCTGGAAGTCCTTCTGAAAAAGGAGCAGGCCCTGGAGAATCTTTGAACCTTTGGCCTGCTGTCTTCGTTAGTTATCATTGGAGGGCCACAGATGTAAGGTTCTGTACGTCCTTGGGAGGCCTTATGCAGTGTTCTCAACACCCTGACCGAGAAGGAATAGCTTACTGCACCAATTGTGGCAAGGCAATTTGCAGTGAATGCCAAGAGTTGGTAGATTCCCGGGTTCTTTGTGCCAGCTGTGCCCCTCAGTTCACGCCCCCGCCGATCCAGGCCCAGCCGCCTTTGGCTTCTGGTCCCGACACGGGTCTTGCTGCTACTCCTCAGCCTGATACGGAAGTTGGCCCTTCGATTCCAATCGAGAGGGGATATCCGTATTGTTCCCCGGGGATTTGCTTTGTGCTGGGATTGATTCCCGGTGTTGGAGCCGTCTGCAATGGAGATTACTTCAAGGCCTTCATTCAAGTCCTGGTTTTTGGAACCCTGGTGTCTCTGGCCAGTTCGGGGGAATCGGGGCAGTTGGCTCCGATGTTGTCCATGCTGGCTATCGCTCTTTACTTATACATGCCAGTTGAGGCCTATCATGTGAGCAAGAAACGAACCCTTGCTTTGAGAGGGATTATTGTAATGACGCCTTTCGAGAAGATCCACTTTTCTGAGATCTGGGCAGGAGTTCTGGCCATCGGACTGGGGACTATGTTTCTGGTCAATCAGTACGTCCCTGGGACTCTCCGATTCATTATGCGAGGGTGGCCGCTTCTTTTAATTGCCCTCGGAGCCTACAACCTGGTCAGGTATTTCCGCTCCAGTGTTGCTGCCTGAAAATCTTGTGGCAGTGGGCACAAACAAGACCCACTCCCACAACTGTCCTGCGCATATCCCATTCGAACAGCGCCCCGAGTCAGCCCCATCAACTGCAGCGGAACTAGTGTGCGGCCACGGCGGCGCGCGCAGCCAGCGCGGCCAAAGTCTCAGCCTTGTCAGTCCGTTCCCAAGTGAATCGGCCGTTATTGGTAGAAGGCCGACCAAAGTGACCATAGGCCGCAGTGGCCCGATAAATTGGGTTTTTAAGATTCAACATCTCTATGATGCCCTTGGGACGAAGGCTGAAAATCTCACGGACCATCTTGACCAGTTCGTCGGAGGGCAGCTTGCCCGTTCCAAAAGTGTCCACCAGGACGGATACGGGCTCCGCCACTCCAATGGCATAGGCCAATTGGACTTCACATTGGCTGGCAAGACCAGCGGACACAATGTTCTTCGCCACATAGCGGGCGGCATAAGCCGCACTCCGATCCACCTTGGAAGGGTCCTTCCCCGAAAACGCCCCTCCGCCATGGCGAGCCCACCCGCCGTAACTGTCGACGATAATTTTCCGCCCTGTCAGCCCCGTATCCCCGCATGGACCCCCGACCACGAACTGGCCGGTGGGATTGATAAAGTAACGGGTCTTGGCATCGAGCAGCTGCGCTGGGACTACTGACTTGACAACGTGCTGAACCATATCCTCGGTGATCCTGTCGTGGGAAACCCCGTCGGCATGCTGGGTGGAGATGACAATAGTGTCTACCCGCGTGGGGCGGCCGTTGACATATTCCACGGTCACCTGGCTCTTGCTGTCCGGCCGAATGTAGGGCAGGGTCTGGTTCTTGCGGAGTTCAGCCAGCTTCTGAACCAGTTTGTGGGCAAGGATGATGGGGGTGGGCATCAATTCCGGGGTCTCATCGCAGGCGTAGCCAAACATCAGTCCCTGGTCTCCCGCCCCCTGCTCCTTGAACAACCCTTCTCCTTCCGTCACCCCTTGGGAAATGTCCGGTGATTGGGGATGAATTTTTATATCTACCTGGCAGGTCTTGTGGCTGAAACCGATTCCTTCGTCGGTGTACCCGATTTGCTGGATGGTATCGCGAACCACCTTCTCGATGTCGACTTGAGCGTGGGAAGTGACTTCTCCCGCCACGATACAATATTCAGTGGTAACGAGGGTCTCACAAGCGACCCGGGAGTTCCTGTCTCCGGTCAGATAGGCATCCAAGATGGCGTCGGAGATCTGATCCGCTACTTTATCGGGATGACCTTCGGAAACCGACTCGCTGGTAAACAACATTCGTTCTGAACTCATAACTGAAACTCACTCCTTGGCTCCTGCGTTTCAAGACAACCCCTCTTCAAATGATCACTGGGAAGAAACCCGTAGTGGCGCAGGCAAAGTGCCACGGCAACGGAACTGCGGATTTTCGAGAATGCTGTGCGGCTGATCCCAGGACACACCAATAAAATCGCATATGCTACGCGTACAGACCCGTTTTGTCAAGCAAATTGACAGGAACGGCTGGCGACCAACCCAGGGGTCCGTTACCGACGGAAGACTGAGCA
>JBGPHY010000864.1:0-2610 GCA_041484625.1 Terriglobia bacterium
ATGGCTACACAAGGTTCTACTCGACATGGGGCCACAACGCCATATCCGATGGGTTCCTTTCGGTTGACCGCATTACGGATGGCCGTGTGCTCGAGACCATGACACTGCATCACTCGGCGGCCATTGATTTTGGGACTGACATCGTCAATTATGGTGGAACAGCGGGCACAGCAAGTGGGTTGAGTTGGGATCAGCATGAGATCATCGATGTAGCCGGTTTCGCGCGCGGTCATTGGAATCCGATTTCTCCTCTTTTGCTCAATGCGGGAGTGCGTTACCAAGCCAATTCCCAATTCGGTGGCTTGGCCGTTCCGGAGTTCGGAGCGGTTTGGAATCTCAATGACCGGGTTTCGATGTCTGGGTCGATCAGTGAAGGATTCCGAAATCCCACGATTCGCGAACTGTATTTATTTCCGGCACCGAATCCGAACCTCCAGCCGGAGAAGTTGTGGAATTATCAGGCTACCTTACAGGTCCGCCCAGCAAGCCGCCTGACAGCATGGGCCACGGTGTATTATGCGAATCTCACCAATCAAGTCGTGACGCTCGGCAACTATCCGAATTGAGAAAGGGAAGCCAAGTCCCAAGGTAGTCAAGCTCGATAGCGGCGGTAAGGACTACCTGCAAGTGCTCGGCGGCCCTCCGGAGAGCGTCACAATGAAGTCGGGATTGGTGGTTCTGGCGCCTAACAAGTCCGTAGGGAAACACAGCACCTAACAGCACGAAGAACTGCTGGTCGTTTTGGAGGGACAGGGCGAAATGATATTCAAGGACGGCTCAAAACTGGATGTAAAAGCAAATCATGCTCTCTATTGCCCACCTGAAACCGAACACGACGTCAGGAATACTGGGACTAGTGTTCTACGCTACGTATACGTCGTGGCAAATGCCAGGTGAACGGCCCGGCACCGCTTGAGTTACTGAAGGGAACGAGAAATCGCGAGAGGAAAGATCCTGCTTCCATGGTTTTGCCGATCACATTCTGACTATTTCTAGGATCTAAGTTAACCTGTGGAAATGTACTCATTAATCTGCAAGAATCCGTTAGAATCCGCCTTTTTCGATGTGAACCGTCACTGATTAAGATGGACTGGCCAAGTAGGCGGAATCTCCCGAGTTCTAGGCCGCAGGTTCGACCCTGGTCGGGCGTACCATTCTTCCCTCCATATGTTTCAGTCCGGACTGCTCCACCGTGGTCATCTTATCCTGCCTGGTGATTGGCCCCACACCGGATTCCTCTCCGAAGAGACTCTTGAGTGTGAGGAGGGGGTCTCGCGGAGACGGCGAATTCGGCCCTTGCCTATACCGTGCCTTCGGGCCTGCCAGGAATGCGGGGTTGTGAGGAGATTGATTTTCCCGAGGCCGCTTGGGCCCCTGGGATTCGAAGGAATTAGCCTTCAGCTCTGTCTTGGAGCAGAGGGGGCAAAACGCATGCCGCAAAGGGTTCTACGGCTTCGGCCGCGTGGCAGGCCGGGCCTGTGATTGAATCACCCAGTCTTCCCGAGGTTCCAGCAGTTGGAAACCTAACAGCCGGCGGCGAGTCGCAGCATCGAAGTTCACCCAAACCGTCCGCACCAGGAAATCGAGTCCTTTGGGCCCGGCGAGTTTCAGGGTGGAGCCAACTTTGACCTCCGTCTTGAGCGGGAAACAGCCACCGTTGCTGCCCAATTCGAGGCTCTCCACCAGTTCTTCAAACTGGTTTCCGTTGATATCGCGACCACTGATTTTAAACTTTATCTTCAAGGAAATCCGCCTGGATTGGCGGTGCTGAAAACCCTTTGCAGCCGGCTTGTCTTTCTTCATGAAGAACTCCGCTGAATTTGGTTTTCCTGCGGCTCCTATTCAACATATATTAGGACTTCCTTATCGATTGTTCAATCCCGAGGAAGATTGGGGGTGCCATTCAAAGTGCGTCCCATTGGGAAAGGGATCTTATGGTGACACTGAAGTTTCTCGGAGCCACCGACTGTGTTACGGGTTCCCGGTTTCTGCTCAAGAATGCAGAGGCCCAGGTTCTAATTGATTGTGGTCTTTTTCAAGGACCCAAAGAACTCCGGTTACGGAACTGGTCCCCGTTCCTGCCGCTGGTCCCCGGCCTCGAGCACGTGATTCTCACTCATGCGCATCTGGACCACACGGGCTATTTTCCTCGACTCGTCAGCGAGGGCTTCCAAGGAGAGGTGAGTGCCACGCCCACTACTGTGGACCTATGCGGGCTGTTGTGGCCGGATAGTGGGCACCTCCAGGAAGAGGACGCCCGTTATGCTAACAAGCAGGGATTCTCCAAACACAAGCCCGCTTTGCCGCTCTACACCGAAGTAGAAGCTGTCGAAGCTCTGTCTTTTCTGAAGGCAGTGCCTTACCACAAGGTGGAGCGCTTGTCGCCTCGTCTCTCCTTCCTCTTGCTGCCTGCGGGCCACATCCTGGGATCGAGCTTCGTCAGGGTGATGGTGGAGGAAGCGAGTTCGTCTTTTTCGGTTCTCTTCTCCGGCGACTTGGGCAGATACGATCAGCCCATCACTCCGGATCCCACCGCCATCGAGGAAGCGGAGTACCTGCTGGTGGAGTCCACTTACGGAGACCGCCTTCATGGAGAAGCGGACCCCCACG
>JBGPHY010000865.1:0-2608 GCA_041484625.1 Terriglobia bacterium
ACCTTCTTTGGGATATCTGTGGGCGCGGCAGCTTCTGCCTGTAGAAGGCCCTGGCTATTGAGTCCAACTGCCGCGAACCGAGCGACCCGGAGGCTCCCCGTTGAGGCTGATTTCCGAGATTCCACATAACTGGAAGGTGGTGGTGCAGAGGGTGAGGGTGCTTTCTTCTTACTACATGAGATATTTGGGACAATCAAAATGAGGACTGACAACCCAATGCAAAGGCGCTTCATGACATTACCTCCACTTACTCGACCATCCCTAACTCTCTGGCAGGCGTACCCAGTGAATCGAGCCTCTTCAAAACCCCGGGGGAACCAACCCCAGTCGATTGATGGTTTCATTAACCGCTTCAAGAGACTCATGTACGTCTAGGACTTCCTTGTAGTCCCAATACTTGAGCTTCTCCCTAAGACCGGCCACACCAGCGGCATGAGACTTGATTTTGTCCAACTGCTCGAGGTCAGAGACTGCTACCACGCCTTGAACGGCGGGATTATTAAGTGACTTCAACAGATTAAGGATTAGGCTGTCGAGTGAACCCTTGGTTTGGACTTCGAAGACATAAATGACGCGACCCATATTGCCGATACTGGCTTCCCAGACGGCATCCACTTTGGAGCCTTCAGCAACTTTCACTTCCGTGCGGGTGTTGAAACCCAGCCAGGTACCGATCTCGGCGATCTTGTCGCGCACCTCATTGTGAATGAATTCGGAAACTGGGGGTTCCAGTCCTTCGCCACCTGGAGCGACAACAGGTCCCGACTTAGGGGGTTCTTCGTACGGAAGTCCCCAAATGAAGTAATCTACGGAAAGAAGGCTCACATCTCTATCCCCCATGCGCCGCATCTCGTCGGCGATTTCTTCAACAACCTGGCAAAGTTCCTTGTACTTCTTTCCTGTAAGTTGATAGTTATGCCGAGGCAGATCTGGAACTTCTAAGAGGCTCAGGCCAGCGTAGGCTCGGCGGTTCCAAATCATGCATTTGTTTGGATGGACTTGGCAGAGGATTTCACTCATCATGGCCGGTCCCATCCGCTTGATCTCTTTCCGAAATCGATCCCACCGAACTTCGATCGGCGTGGAAGCCCAGACTAGATCAATCAGCTCAGTTCTCACCTTGGCAAGTCCATTTTCTTCGATGAGTTTGTCCACCACGTAATGCTTGTTTCCCCATATGAGCATGGCCCAGAGCTTCGATAGGTACTCGAATAGATCATCTGGAGTCATCCCTTGCATTCGGCTGGATGACCAGGATTGGTAATAGTGCACTCGCTCTTCTCGTTCAACCTTATCTTTGGCAAATTGTTCGGGATTGGCAGAGCACTTTTCAAGGTAGGCTTGAATGTGTTTTCTTAAGAGATCCTTGTTCATAACTTATTCCTGACCTGCCTATAGAATATGAGTCACTTCTTCAGATCCTCAGCGATCATGTCAAACTGCTCCAGCGCCGCCCGGAGATCCTCAACGATTTCAGCGGCAATGACGTCGGGCGCGGGCAGATTGGCCGAATCTTCCAGGGAATCGTCCTTTAGCCAGAAAATATCCAAATTCACTTTGTCGCGCTTGAGGAGGTCATCATAAGCGAAGACTCTGAAACGCTCAGTCTCTTTGCGCTGGTGGCGATTGGCGGGTTGATAGCAGGTAACGAAATCATCCAGGTCTGTACGCTTCAAAGGGTTTTCCTTCAGCGTGAAGTGCTGGTTTGTTCGCAGGTCGTAGATCCAGAGCTTCTCTGTCCAGGGCTTTTCACTCGCCGGCTTGCGATCGAAGAACAACACGTTGGCTTTTACACCTTGCGCGTAAAAGATGCCCGTGGGCAGGCGGAGTAAGGTGTGGACATCGGCTTGTTTGAGTAACTCGCGGCGGACCGTCTCCCCGGCTCCGCCCTCGAAGAGCACATTATCCGGCACGACAATGGCGGCGTGACCGTGCTGCTTAAGTAGAGTAAAGACGTGCTGGAGAAAGTTGAGTTGCTTGTTACTGGTCGAGGCCCAAAAGTCATCTCGGTGGACAATGAGGCTTTCCTTTTCCGCCTTTCCTTCCTCATTAACAATGGTCACACTGCTTTTTTTCCCGAACGGCGGATTGGTCAGTACCATTTCGTAGTACCGTCCACCATGGCTGCTCAAGGCATCACGAACTTCGACAGGCACTTCGTCTGTGCCATTGCCACCGATTCCGTGGAGAAGCAGGTTCATGCAACAGAGACGGGCAACGCTGTCTACCAGCTCCACGCCGAACAGAGTCCCGCTTTTGAGACGCTTTTTCTGCGCGCGGTCAAGCGCGTGATGGTTGGCGATGTAATCGTGGGAAGCCAGCAGGAAGCCACCGGTGCCACAGGCGGGGTCGCAGATGGTCTGTCCCGGCGAAGGGGTCATGACATCCACGATGGCAGCAATAAGAGGACGCGGGGTGAAATATTGGCCAGCGCCACCTTTCACGTCCTCAGCATTCTTTTGCAGCAGGCCCTCGTAAGCGTCGCCTTTCACGTCAGCGGATAGCGATGACCACTGCTCCTTGTCGATGAGGTCCACGATTAGCCGCCGCAGCTTAGCGGGGTCCTGAATCTTGTTTTGTGCCTTGCGGAAGATGACCCCCAGCATGC
>JBGPHY010000866.1:0-2608 GCA_041484625.1 Terriglobia bacterium
ACGCGGTGGTGCATGAGCACGTACAGGCGGGCAGGGTTGCGTGTGCAACCTTCATTGTTCCCGAAAGCCCATCTTCAAGAAAGCATCCATCCTGAAGGATCCTTCCATATCTCGGTTTTCGATGCCTCGAATGATAGGCAATCTCAGGGGATCTTCCGAAACATGAGGATAAACCACCCGGCCTCGAAGGAATCCATGGGAGAACGGGCTTGAGATCAGCAGCTTCACGCTCTGTGGAACAGCAAGCCTTTCTCGAAGGACTCTAGTTCCTGCCACCTGACTCGTTCTTCCTGGATCGTAGTGGCGTTGGCGGCTCGGCTATAGTCGAAGTAGGAGGGGCTGTTGGGATCGGAGACCGCGTGAACGAACGCTCGCACGAGGCCCATTTCTTCCTGCGTGCAAAGAGCCGCCAGATCCAGTCCCAGCAAGAAAGCCCCGGCAAACTCGATATCTGGGAGGTTTGCCGCGAAGACTTCATCTGAGAACCTCCTGTCATCGTTGTCTTGCTCATACTTCAGCAATAGGTTTCGGATATCGATCAAGTCTTTGAATCGTCTCTGGCGGTCCTCCATATAAGCGACGATCTTCAAGAGAATCAGTATGCACGGAGGAATGATTTTTACGCGCAATCCCAGGGCGAGTTCCCTCTGGATGCTGTCCTGGAATACATGATCATCCCGGTCTCCGGCCAGGTGATCGCTTTGGCAGCTAGAAGTGATTTTCCAGCCGGTAGAATGTCGATGAAACTATTGGCCGGACCTCGCCAACGCTGCTCCAGATTTGCTGCCTGCTTCCATCCTTCCGCAATGAGACTCTGCCGGAGATTTGAGAAGTCCTCCAAATCCAGAGCAACGGCGACATCGATATCTTGAGTATGCCTGTAATGATCATCAATGAAGGCTTGATAGGCGACTGCACCTATAATCACCAGCTCCGCGCCTTGGGACGCACAAATCCTTTGCAGCGAGCGCATGTCATCGATTTGGCTGGAAGAAAGTCCGGTCATACTCCTAGAAACTCCTTCCGCAGCTCTTCCGCCGCCTCATGGGCGCGGGGGTCGTCTGAATGCATCAGCTCTGCATAAATCAACCAGGGGTGGGCAATTGGGATCCCTTTGACGCTCTTCCAAAAAGCTAAATCGCCAAAAAAACGCAAAAGGATCACCGGGCCGCTCTTATCAGGCAGCAGTCTCAGCTGGCTCAAGAGGGCCGATCTTGTGTCGGCCAAGAATATGGGTGTCTCGATGCCTCTATAAAAATGTTGCAGGAGATCAGCCGCTGGTCCGCCGGTCAGGGAATAATGAATCCTTTCCCCTAGGATTGAGCGGAGTCGCTTGAGAAACTCTTCTGGATTTTTATCCGGACTGCGAAACCGGTTGATCAACAGCTTTGGCCGCAACACCTGGCCGTAGCCTGTCAACAGGGATTCCCTCTGCTGTTCGGCGCTTGGGAACCGAAACCTCTCAACTCGTTCCCCAATCAGACCGGTTTCCACCAGAGCCTTGCGTAATTCGGCAGCTTTGCTCTTGCTGATACCCGCCGCGACTGCCAACTGGCGTACCGGCCAGGCAGTGGCTTCCGGATGCGCCGCCAGTGTGAAGAGGAACTGGACCTGAGCTGGAGTCGAACGCTTGGCCTGGGGGCTCCTCTTGATCTCCTGCCGCCCCAGGATCGTGCGGTGATAATCCCGGCCAAGAGCCAGATTCATATTCCCAGCCAGGTCCACAAAATTTACCCCGCCGTCCACCAGGCGCTCGCCTGTTGGTCTCGGTATGTAGCGGGCAAACAGGAGAAGTTCTTGACCGTGCTCTTTCCGGACCCAGTCAGCGGTTGCCAGCAGAGCATTCGTGGTGGAACGATCCAGATATGAATGCTTTACAACAACGGCGAAGTCAAAACGTTTCCCGCTCGCTTTGATGGCAGCATTTCCGTCCAGAAAGCGGCCGGATTCTACCTTTGGTTTTGAGAGACGTACCTCGCGAATAAAAGGGAGCGCTTCCAGTTGCTCTTTGAACGGCTTCTGTTGTTCCAAGTTCATGGCTGCCTCCTGAATGTCCACATAGTAGCATTGTCCATTAGTAATGGACAAGTGCAAAAACCGGACAAGCGGAGAGTGTGTCTTGGTGAAACAGCAAAGATAATCCAATGCGACTAAAGAGGATCTGTCTTAACGATGGCGCGGCGAAGCTGGCATTTCTCTTGTTCCCGCACCCCACCCTCAACGCCACGACGCTAGGGGAAAGAAACTTCCGCCAGAAACACGCGGAAGATTCTTTTCCCAGCGTCAAACGTGGCTCCAGCCGGGCACAACGCAACAGCGCATTCGGGACAAGCATTGACTTCTGCTCGTGGAATTTGTCCCGAATGCGCTGTTGACTCAAGCGATGCCCGGCGGCCCTCTTTCACAAACAAGGTTCAACATCACAATGCCCTAGCCTTCGTGTGGTCATATTGCAGAGGCCGCTTTACATTTCCGGCCACCTGTGTGTCGTCAAAACTCCGTGAGGCAGCAAATTCAAGCAATTAATGCGGGCGCCGGAACGGACCCCTCTGCTATAAATCCGGGCCCATGATTCCATTTTTCATCGGCTTCCTCACCTGCCTCAGCG
>JBGPHY010000867.1:0-2602 GCA_041484625.1 Terriglobia bacterium
GGAGGACCCGGCACTGGTCGGGCGGCTGGGATCGGCGTTTATCCGCGCAGTTCAAGAGGGCGGCGTCTTGGCCACTGGCAAGCATTTTCCTGGACACGGCGACACCAATATCGATTCCCATCTGGATATACCCTTGATTTCCGGCGATCGGCAGCGGCTGGAACAAGTCGACTTGGTTCCTTTCAGAATGGCCATACAAAGTGGTGTGGGGGCCATGATGACTGCTCATGTGGCAGTCCCTGCCCTGGAACCTAACGTCGGATTGCCGGCAACTCTTTCGCCTCTCGTTTTGCACACACTCCTCCAGCAGGAACTGGGTTTTTCCGGGCTGGTGGTGACAGACTCCTTGACAATGGCTGGGCTGGCGAGAGATTTCTGGACCGGCGATGCTGCCGTCAAGGCATTTAACGCAGGCGCGGATATGCTTCTGGATCCGCCTAATCCTGATGTCGTGTACGCTGCTATTCTGGAAGCCGTCAAGGCGGGTGTAATCAGCCAGGAAAGATTGGACGGAGCTGTCGTGAAGATCCTGAACACCAAAGCCAGACTGCATCTGCCGGAAGAAAAGCAGGTCGATTTGAGCGGGATCAGCCGGGTTGTCAACAGCCCTGAGAACCAGCAAGTGGCACAGGGCATGGCGGATGCCTCCGTGACCTTGCTCCGGGACCCCAAGAACCTCCTCCCGATAGACGCCCGGAAAATCCGTTCCGTGAAAGTCTTCCTGGTACTCAGTCGAGATCAGCAGGAGGACACTGCAATTTTCCAGCAGGAGTTCCGCGCCCGCATGGAGGACGTGTCTTTTGAAGTAATCTCCACGGCCGCAACCGACAGCCATTTGACGCAGATTTTCAATAAAGCAAAGCAACAGGATCTGCTTCTGTGTGTCGTCTTTGCCCGGTTGGTGACAGGAACCGGCTCGATCGGGCTTCCGGAGAAACTGGCCGGGTGGATAAACCGTGTGTGTAGTTTGGACAGGCCCACGGTTGTGCTGGCTCTGGGCAGTCCCTATGTGCTGCGTCAATTCCCGAACCCTCCTGCCTCCATTTGTACTTACAGCAATGCCGACGTTTCACAGCGCTCCGCTGTGAAAGCATTGTTCGGAGAGATCCCGATCAAGGGGAAGTCCCCCGTTTCCATTCCCGGTGTGGCTCGGTATTCCGACGGCATCGACCGTCCCCGGTTGGACATGACGCTCGTTTCAGCCCAAGGAACCCAATGGGGGGATCGATTTAAATCCCTGGACCTGCTGATGAAAGAGAGTATTGGCAAACATGTATTCCCGGGAGGGACAGTCGCGGTTGGATACCGGGATCAGCTTGTTTACAGCAAGGCCTTTGGCCATTTTGAGTACGACAGTAACTCCCCCCTGGTAGCGAACGATACTCTCTTCGATCTGGCTTCATTGACCAAAGTGGTCTGCACCACCACGTTAGCCATGCATTTGTTTGAGAAGGGCCTTCTGGACCTTGAATACCCGGTGAAGCGTTTCTATCCGGGCTTTGATGGGAGTGGGAAGGAACGAATCACGATCCGCCACTTGCTGACTCATTCTTCCGGGTTGCCGGCCCACCTGCATTTTTATAGGGATACCCAGGGAAAGGCTGCATTTGTTCAGAAAATCATTCAAACGCCATTGGAGTTTCAGCCGGGGACTAAAGCTGTCTATAGTGACCTGGGGATCATTTTGCTGGGTGACATTCTTGAAAAGCTGGCGGGCAAGCCCATCGACGTGATGGGCCGGGAACTGATTTTTGAACCGCTGCAGATGAAGCATACCCTTTTCAATCCCCTTCCTGAGATCAAGGGAGCAATCGCACCAACCGAGCGGGATCCCTGGAGAGGCCGTCTGGTTCAAGGCGAAGTCCATGACGAAAACGCCTTTGCCATGGGAGGGATTGCTCCTCATGCCGGACTGTTCAGCAACACCGGCGATCTGGCCGTGTTTTGCCAGATGTTCCTGAATGGAGGTGTTTACGACCATCATCGTATCGTCAAACAAAGCATCCTGGAAGCTTTCTTAACCAGGCAGAATATGCCTCCGGGTAGCAGCAGGGCGCTGGGTTGGGACACTCCGTCGGAAGGAAGTTCTGCCGGAATCCTTTTCTCTGACCGATCGTTCGGGCATACCGGCTTTACCGGGACCTCGATGTGGATGGATCCCTCACGCCAGTTGTTTGTAATTCTCCTCACCAACCGGGTGTACCCGACGCGGGAGAACAACGGCATTCAGGAAGTCCGGCGCGAGGTAGCTGACGCGGTGGTGAAGGCCGTTGAGGGGGAACAGTAGGTGTGAGGTGTCAGGCGCCAGGTGTGAGGTGTGAGGTGTCAGGCGCCAGGTGTGAGGTGCCAGGTGTCAGGCGCCAGGTGTGAGGTGCCAGGTGTGAGGTGATAGGTCTTTGAACATGTTTAGATAGCCTGGGCTGAAGCAGACCTGTCTATCTGCCCTGTCTGTCATAGAGGAGATTGCGCCGAAAGCGCGAAAATCCAGCGAACCGCAACGCGGTTCGATTTAACAGCCGAGGGTTGGTCCGCCTCCTGGCGGACAGACCATCGGAGAGTTCCCCAAAAGAGGTAAAGCAGCCCTGAAAGGGTTGTATTCAAC
>JBGPHY010000868.1:0-2602 GCA_041484625.1 Terriglobia bacterium
CAACCTGTTGTCGTCATCAATGACTGTTCATTCAAACTGCAACCGGAATCCGTCACCATTAGTGCGGACGGCGGTACCGGGCAGATCCAGGTAGACTGCCCGTCTGGATGCCTCTGGCATGCCTCGACCAATGAGCCTTGGATTATACCGACAAACCCCTCCAGTGGCCGGGGATCTGGAACTGTTGCCTTCACGGTGAGTGCAAATGCCAGTAGCCAGGCGCGACAAGGGCAACTTGAAATAGGGGGCCAGGAGTTCTCAATCAGTCAGTTCAGCGGGAGCCGTTGTCATTATCAAATCTCTGAAGATCGCGGCGTTTATTCGGGGGTTATGGCTGGATCCGTGTCCGTCACGTGCGGGAGCCAGTGCATCTGGGCGGCCCAGAGCTTTGATTCCTGGATTCACATAGATAATTTATACAGTCATGGAACGGGCAACGGGTATATTCCCGTTAATCTGGACGTCAACGTCGGTCCCAGCCCGCGAACAGGAGAAATACAGATTGGTGAGCTGACCTATTTTGTCACGCAGCTCCCCTGGATTTTCAAACAAGTTGTGCCGGTGATTTTATCCCTTCATGGCGCCAAGGGATCGTTTTACAAAACCCAGCTCACGCTCTCGACATCAGGGAGATCGGGATTCAATAACATCGATATCGAATTGCATTATGTTTCCGCCACCAATGCAGATAAGGGAGTCGCCACGGTGACGCTGCAACCGGCAGAGCAGCTTATCATTCCGGATGTGGTGAGCTTTTTAGCTTCAAAAGGAGTTCTCATTTCTGATCTTGAAAACGCACTGGGCACTTTGGAAATCGACTTTGTTGGTTGTACGGCCTGGCCATCTGTCGTGGCGCGGACCACCACGGCTGTCGGGGTTCTGGGCTGCGCAGGCCTGGCATATGATTCCGTGTCCCCATTGGAGGCGTTCACCGACACGGCATATGTATTTGGCCTGCGCCAAAATGATACAGACCGCTCGAATCTGGCGCTGTAGAATGTTGGATCTTCATCCTCTGACTCCATTCGCCTGCGAGTGACTGTTTATGATGGATGCACGGCGGTGGCTTCTTCCCTCCCCGATATCGATTTGACGCCCGGCGGTTTTACCCAGGTCAACGGGATTCTCCAATCTTATGGCCTGTCCCTTACTGAGGGCTACGTCAGAATCGAGCGGATCGGTGGGTCAAGCCCGTTTTATGCCTATGGAGTCATTAACGACCAGGTTACTTCGGATGGGTCTTTTGTGTCACCCGTTGCCTGGCAAAACGCCTCCCCCAATTTACTTCTGGTCCCCGGCATCGTGGAAAGCGCACGCTACTCCAGTGAACTCATGTTGGCCAACTGGTCCACCCTCGGCAAACGGCTTCAATTGCGTTATGTGGAAAGCCAGTCAGGAGTGGTAATGAGCCCGGTATCATTTGAGCTGGAACTCAAAGCGGGCGAACAGAAGCTCATCCCGGATTTTCTTGATTGGTTGCGCCAGCGGAGTGCTAGCGGATTAGGACAGCCTGGGGCAGAACATACCGGCGTATTGTTTGTCTCGGCAATTGATGGCAACTGCCAGCAGGTGTTCTTAGGTGCGCGGATTTCGACTAAAGGTCTGCAAAGACATTACGGCGTCTATTATCCGGCCATTCCGGCCGAACAGTTTTTCCCCGGCACAGCTTGGATCTTCGGTTTGCAGCAGGATGAGGAGAATCGCTCCAACTTCGCCTTGGTCAATACCGGCACTACGGATGCCACTGCAGATGTCTTCGACTTGACAATTCATAACGAGGTGGGCGCAGTGAGTAATACGGTGACGGGGATCACTGTGTCCGCCGGGGGCTGGCTGCAGTTGAACTCGATGCTCGCCAACTATGCGCCGCAAGTGAAACAAGGTTATGTCCAAATCACACGGAAGGCAGGAAATAACCCGTTTGTTGCTTACGGCGTCATTAACGATGGGGCACAACCTGGGCAGCGCACCGGTGATGGAGCGTTCATTGCCGGTTCACCTTGACAAGAAGCAAGAGGACGAATCGTCCTCAAACCAGACTGGCTCGCTCCCAGATGTTAACCATGAGTGCTATTTTACCTTCATCACGAAGAATGTCAGAATTGGAACGTCTGGTTGGGCAAGACCCAGCCTGGCAAGCCAATACCACACCAAGCGAGGAGTGAAATGGAAGATAACGCTAATATCGGGTCCGTCTCCGGACCGACCGCCGACAAGACACTGACTGAAGAGGGTGCCCCCGCTGCTCCGAAGAAGGCTCCGCCTGCCTCAATGAGCCTGGTCGAGCCGCGTCTGCGTAACTTGTACTTACAGTTCTACAAAGAGAGCTACTATGTCCCGAGCGCGTTGGATCTCAAGACCAAGGAACTGATCGCCATCGGTGTCTCGCTGGCAACCAGGTGCGAAGGCTGTCTGGAAGGCCACCTGCGCAAGGCGCTGGAAATGGGCATTACAAAGGAAGAAATTAGCGACGCCATCGTGGTGGCCATCGGCATCGCCGCCGCCGGTACGATGGATTTCTCGGACAAGGCCGCTATCAAGCTTGACCTGCACCACTTTGAATAGAAGTCTATGTTGAGTCTATTGCCGCCAATTCAAGGAG
>JBGPHY010000869.1:0-2602 GCA_041484625.1 Terriglobia bacterium
ACATATTTCTATGCTGTCCCGTACTTCTTGATTCCCCATTCATCCTGAGTGGCATCCGCAGGCAATTTCCGGTTGCCCCACGTGAGCCTGGCAGGGAAATCGGGGTCCACGCCATTGGTCCCAGTCCAATCCATAAAACGAAGGGTGCTGAAGGGTCGAATGGCATTGAGAAACGGGGTGTGAAACACCTGGGAGGTATTGGCGGGATAACCGGGCCGAATCAACTTAAGACGTTTGACTCCACCTCGAGTATTGCTGAAACTCATGTAAAGAAGCCCATGGCCGCGAAAAAAAGTGAGCTCAGCCGTTGTCGTATTGACAGCTGGATCGTAGACCTGGTCGCTGATGGTAAATGAGTCTCCGAGGGAAGATATCGTGGCTTGACCGGCAAAAGAGAGGTGATAAATCCCGCTGACGTCGATTTGATAGGCGTCCGGGTCATCGGTGGGAGGCGCCTAGGCAAAAGTTGGCCGAAGATCAAACACTACGACCTTGAAGTCAGCCAACGGCCAGCCATCCTGGTCGGTGGGGAGGGGGCCTTCCCCAATTGCCTCCCAGCGTGAGGCAGTCTTGATGGCATCCACAAACTCCAAGCCACGGCCACCGATTCCTTCCAGCCCGATACCGATTCTGCCCGCGAATGTCTCGGCGTAACTTAAGTTTGAATCGCGGAAAACCAGGAAATGGGGGAACAGTAAGAACAGAAGGATGAGAAACACATAGGAGATCCAACTCCGTCGGAAAGCATCCATAAAGTCTGAAGACTCCTGTCGAGCGGTCTCTTGTGGCCCGACCAGCCACTCCTACACAAGAGCCAGCGCCCCATTTTACGGGCTGATTTTCTGGAAAGCAAACTCCACAGGTTTTGGATTGACAGCCGTTTTGAGAAGCGAGAGAGTTTGAGCCTGATGAGAATCCGCCAGTCGGTTCTTTCCAAAGGAATTGCTGGAGTACGCCAAGGGATTCTCATGAAGATTTCTCATGCGCCGGTTTGGCGTGCCAACGCCGATGAAAAGGGCGGTCTTATGGGCGAATGTGGGAGCCGATCGTGGGGCCGCTGTCCCCCGAGCGGCGACCTCCTGGGTTAAGATTGCTCGCCGCTCGGAGATCGGCTCCCACTGACAGAGGAGAACGATTTTCAAGAGAGCCATGAGCTTTCAGGTCACAGGACAAGAAATCCAATGCGAACCTCTATTGCCGAAAAAAGCGCGGTTAAGCACGAGGGCAGTACCACCTATGTATATCTGGTTGCCACTGTAGCTGCAGTGAGTGGCCTGTTGTTTGGATTTGATACGGCTGTGATCAACGGTGCATTACCTTTTCTGAAAGCCTATTTTGGCTTGACCGACGTCCAAATTGAAATCACGGCCAGTAGTCTTTTGTTGGGGTGCGTGGTTGGAGCCAGTGGCGCCGGTCCATTGAGTGACCGGTACGGGAGGAAGCGGATTCTCTTTGGTGCTGCCGGGTTGTTTCTGCTTTCTGCCATTGGGGTGGCAATTCCCAGGTATCTTAACGAATTCATCCTGGCGCGGTTCATTGGTGGGCTGGCCATCGGGGTAGCCTCCATGATTGCTCCTCTGTATATCGCTGAAATCGCGCCCGCTCATATTCGAGGACGACTGGTCTCACTAAACCAGATGGCCATTGTGACCGGGATCCTTTCCTCCTACCTGATCAGCTGGCTGCTCTCTGGAATCGGTGTGGCCAGTTGGCGCTGGATGTTCGCAATCGCCGGCCTGCCATCCTTCCTCTTCATGCTCGGGATTTTCTTCATGCCGGAAAGCCCGCGATGGCTTGTCAAGCAGGACCAATTGGCTCCAGCATTGGCGATTCTGAGCAGGGTGAGCGGAACACGGAGCGCCACAACTGAGCTGGAAGAAATCCGCGAGACCATTGCCCAGGAGGAGGGATCAGTGATCCAACTCTTTCAGCGGGGATTGCGTCGCCCCATGACGATAGCTATCGTGATGGCCGTTCTCCAGCAGATCACGGGAATCAATACCATCATTTACTATAGCTCGATGATTCTGACGCGATCCACGGGCAGTCAGGCCGCCTCTTCAGCCGCCGATGCGCTCTGGGCTAATGTCATCGTGGGGATCATCGCCTCTCTTTCCACCGTGGTGGCCATCTCGATTATCGACAAGATCGGCCGGAAGCCTTTGCTGCTGACAGCTTCGGGGGGGATGGGCCTGTCAATGTTTGGGCTGGGCACTGCCTTCTTCCAGCCGGCTGCTCCCCCAAGCTTGATCCTGGTGATGATCATCTCATCCGTTGCGTTCTTCTCGGTGGGTATGGGACCTGGTGTCTGGGTCGTGATGTCCGAGTTGTTCCCGACCCGGGTCAGGGGTCGGGCCATGGCCATTGCTACCGTCAGTCTGTGGATCGCATGTCTGGTAGTGACTCTGACGTTCCTATCTCTAATGAATGTCCTATCTCCCGGCGGGGCGTTCTGTTGCTATGGCTTTATGTGCATCCTGACGGTCGCCTTTGTGTGGAAGGCCCTTCCTGAGACAAAGGGGAAGACGCTGAAGGAAATTGAAAAATCGTGGAGATCATGAAAATGTGAGAGGCGGACTCTTTTCGGCGACCTGGCCGAGAC
>JBGPHY010000870.1:0-2600 GCA_041484625.1 Terriglobia bacterium
CCCTCTTTCATATGCCAAGCGCAACCTTAATTCAAAGGCAAAGTTTCTTCCCTACATCACACCGCGCAGGCCAGCGGTGTGGCAGCTCTCTTGAAAATCTTCCTCCTCGTCGTGCTCGTCCTCGACAAGAAACCTTCCGAGTCCGACGACGAGAACGAGGACGAAAGAGATTCCCTGATGTCATAGAGTTAACATTGACAATAGTTCACTCAGATATTATATTCAGGCAAGACTAAGACATTGCTGGTATGATAACTCTAAATTGTTCATTTTAAACAGGAGGAGCTCAGCATGAGCAAGACAATTGGTATAGATTTAGGTACGACCAACTCTGTAGTTGCGGTAATGGAGGGTGGCGAACCCGTGGTAATCACCAATCCGGAAGGAAGCCGAACCACTCCGTCGGTAGTGGCCTTTACCAAGAGCGGAGAACGATTGGTGGGCCAGGTAGCCAAGAGGCAGGCCGTAACCAACCCTGAAAATACAGTTTATTCGATTAAGCGGTTCATGGGACGAAAATACGACGAGGTCAACGAGGAAATGAAAATCGTCCCGTACAAAGTCGCCCGGGCTTCGAACAACGATGCCCGCGTCATGATCACGGGGAAGGAGTACAGCCCGCCCGAGATTTCGGCCATGATTCTGCAAAAGTTAAGGAATGCCGCTGAGGAGTACCTGGGGGAGAAGGTACAGAAGGCGGTGATTACTGTGCCCGCCTATTTCAACGATTCTCAGCGCCAGGCCACCAAGGACGCTGGAAAAATCGCAGGCTTGGAAGTTTTGAGAATTGTCAATGAGCCCACAGCGGCAGCCCTGGCTTACGGCCTGGACAAGAAGAAGGACGAGACCATTGCCGTTTACGACTTCGGTGGCGGGACTTTCGATATCTCGATTCTTGAAGTGGGCGAGGGGGTGGTGGAGGTCAAGTCCACCAACGGCGATACTCATCTGGGCGGCGATAACATCGACCACCGGATCATTGATTGGATCGTGGACGAATTCATCAAGGACCAGGGAATTGACCTTTCCAAGGACAAGATGGCTTTGCAGCGCCTGAAGGAAGCGGGAGAAAAGGCCAAAATGGAACTCTCTTCCACCATGGAAACGGAGATTAACCTGCCCTTCATTACCGCCGATGCTTCTGGCCCGAAGCACCTGGTAATGAGACTGACCCGCGCCAAGTTCGAGCAGTTGGCAGAAGACATCCTGCAACGCAGTGTCCAACCCTGCAAGCAGGCTCTTTCGGATGCCGGATTGAAGCCGGAAGACATCGACGAAGTGGTGCTGGTAGGAGGGTCGACCCGTATCCCTCGAGTCCAGCAGATCGTCAGGGATCTGTTCAAGAAAGAACCCCATAAGGGAGTCAACCCGGACGAGGTAGTCGCCGTCGGAGCCGCCGTTCAGGCAGGTGTCTTGGCCGGAGACGTCAAGGATCTGTTGCTGCTGGATGTGACGCCGTTGTCTCTCGGCATTGAAACGTTGGGAGGCGTCTTCACCAAGTTGATTGAACGGAACACGACCATCCCCACCCGGAAAAGCGAGATCTTTTCCACCGCGGCCGACAATCAGACTTCGGTGGAAGTCCATGTCCTGCAGGGCGAGCGGAGCATGGCCAAGGACAACCGGACGCTGGGCAAATTCCACCTGGTGGGGATCCCGCCTGCACCGCGAGGAGTGCCGCAGGTCGAGGTGGCCTTCGACATCGATGCGAACGGGATTGTCAACGTTTCAGCCAAGGATCTGGCGACCCAGAAGGAGCAGAAGATCACCATCACGGCCTCCAGCGGCTTGACGAAGGACGAGATTGAACGAATGACTCACGACGCGGACTCGCACGCTGACGAGGACCGGAGGTATCGGGACGAGGTGGATGCCAAGAATAAAGCTGACAACCTGGTCTACAGCACCGAGAAGCTGCTTCGTGAAAACCGTGAGAAGATCCCGGATTCCGATGCCAAGGCCATCGAAACGGCGATCGAGGATTGCCGGAAAGCCATCAACGAGGGAGGCATTGACCGGATCAACCGGGCGATGGAGGGTTTGACGCGAGCTTCCCACCGCGTGGCGGATGTGCTCTACAAACAGGCCGGGACGCAACCCGGCGGGCCGACTCCGGGCACCGGCAGCCAGGCTTCTTCGGCAGGTCCAAGTTCTAAGCCGGCCGAAGGTGAAGTGATCGATGCTGAGTATGTCGACGTCGACGATAAACGCAAGTAAAGACCACCCGGGGGACAGGCAAGCCGCTTTCCCCCAATTTGAGGCAGAGACAACTCCTGAGTTGAGGGCACGGCCTTGGCACACGAACACGACCTTTTGAAGAAGTTCCTGGCCTTGCGGGAACGGGTGCATTCGTTGCTGGAAGATACAATCTCCCCGTTGAGGTTGGTCACGGACACCGCATTCAATTCCACCTGGTCGCCGCCAATTGACCTTTATGAAACAGAGAAGGAATTTGTCTTGATGGCGGAATTGTCTGGCGTTAATAAGGAAGACCTGGACCTGCAGATGGTAGAGCGAGTTGTTGTTCTGAAGGGAGAGCGTCGTTCTCCCAAGGATGTCTGCGGACAGAATTACCACCGGCTGGAACGTCCTGTCGGGAG
>JBGPHY010000871.1:0-2599 GCA_041484625.1 Terriglobia bacterium
CAATCTCCACGGGAACCGTAGGCAAGCCGAGACGCGCCGCCAGCCGGGTGCCTAGCAGTTCATTGACCAGGATGCGGCGGTGCTGAGGGTTATTTTTAAATTTCACTACGTAGTAGTTTCCGTCGGAGCAGCGCATGAGATGCGACTGGGAACCACCCCTCATTCGCCTCACATGCTCGACCGCATGCAAGACGATGCCTGTCGTATGACCATTCGATCCGGCACCACCCCCAAGCAGGGAATTCCCAGGCTCGGGAATGGGCCGAATCACAGAGCTTGTCAACAATTGAGGAGGGGTGGGCATTGCTCCTAGCAATTGAACACTGTGATCTGAACTAGAAAAGCCCTACAGCCCTCGTGTATAGAATTCCTCTTATGTGTGCAAGTGGGTAAATTCTGTAAGGTATTAACAGACAGGGCTATCAACTACGGACTCACAGGACCGTTTCTCATGGCATAGCGGACTCCTCCTCGGCGCAGTCAAGTCCGGATTCCTGCCCAATCACAGGCGAGACAATTTGTTCAGTAATGGGATGTGTTCCCAGAATATTGTCCCACTTCGGGAATATCTGACAATTTTTCATCACTATGTTGCCTCTGCTCAGCTTGTAATGTCCTCAGTTCAGGGCGGTTCCCGCCCATTTTTGGTTGAGATCTATCGATGGAACGCTGGGTGCGGTACATCGGTGCATTCTTCCATGAGGGCCACCTTCACAACATTTTTTTGTTTCATGCTGTGCGGGACTCATGCTTCCGCGCAATCGCCCGTTGCTGCTGCAACCGGTCGAGTCATTGATGTAGGCCTGGGATACTCCTACATGAATCGTGGCGTTAGCGATTCCAATCGAGTCGGCTTAAACGGCGCGGATGCCAGTTTCACGGTCGGCCTGTATCCTCGCCTGGCCATAAGAGCTGATGTAGACTACGCGCGGGCCGCCAATATACTTGGCTCGGGGCGTCATAGTGATGTTTTGAGCTACATGGCGGGTCCCGTTCTCTATCCTACGACTCATCGTCATTTTGTTACCTATCTTCATGCGCTGGTAGGAGCTGCCAGGGTCACTGGTCCGATTCTCCTTAAAAGTGGCGGATTCCTTGAGGGGTCATGGGTGAATAAGTTCGCCTGGTCAGTTGGCGGTGGAGCTGAATACTGGGTTTCAGATTCTATGGCTATTCGCACTGGCGTGGACTATCTGAGAACTGCGTATTTCGACCCTACGTGGGCGTTTCGAGGCCAGAACAATATTAGAACAACTGCCTCCGTGGTCTATTTTTTCGGAAAGCGGTCACGGACAAGGCGGTGAAAACCACCGGCGATAACGATCGTAGGCACTGAAATGAAGTCTCAGGCTGTTCGACTCCCAGCCTGCAAATTCGCGAAAGAAAGTCGAATATCCGCCTTGCAGAACCCGCAAATGTGCTCGTGTGAATTCCCTAACAGAAGGAAACTGCAGTTCGGGCAGAGAGAAATCATCTGGGACTTGCAGGAGGGGCATTCCTCCGGTGTCTCTATTGGCTATCCATTAATTCTGTCATGGAGTTCGATTGTGTAGTGACACTCAGAATTTGAGCAGAGTGCGTAAGGCATTTCCTCATCTCCTTCTAGAAGTTCACCAGTTTGTTTTGCACCGCATACCGGACAAGGTGCGCTACCGAGTGAAGGTCCAGTTTCCACATGATTCGAGACCTGTAGGTCTCAACTGTCTTAACGCTTATGCTCATGAGCGGGGCTATTTCCTTGTTGCTCTTGCCCTCGGCCAGGAGCCGAACAACTTCGCATTCTCTCTTGCCCAGGGCATTTCGATTCGGAGATAAACCGCATAGCGGCAACTGCGTTTTGCCGCGCAGGATCATCAACTCAGAAGACCCCTGGCTTCCACTCCCATCTCCCTCTGGTGCTTGTTTCATTTCCCTTGAAACGTTCGCATCGATATTCCGAGTCATCTGGCTCTCCTTTTTAGCCTGATGGCGACGACAACGCCGATTGCATGCGCAGTCGAAACCTGCACAAATTACTTGGGAGGAGACCATGAAGGATAGCATGCCCCGTTCCCCTTGAATGCCAGCAACTTTTACCTGGATTACGAAAGTATGTCAAGACCATTACTGGCCCTTATGAGTATTATAACGACATAATATGTTCTTGACAAGTCTACCCTGGGTATGTATAAACCGCTTTGTTGAAGGGCGTTCCGTCATATCCCGCCTGACTCCGAGAGGGAAGCCAGGAGTTGCCCCCACGCAAAGGGATGCCCTTCTTCTGGAGCCCTACATGCTCACCTTTAGCCGGCGACCTGATGCTGGCACCGATCCTTCGCGTTCAGCGGGAGTCCTGGCTGACCACGCCCGCCAACCGAGACTCCGTTGGATGAATTTCAATATTTGTCCTCACTGTCTCGCAAACGGACTGCCCGGCACGCTTGAGAGGCTGAATGAGCGGGGGCCAATCATTTCCCGCTCGGATGGAATCAATTTTCATCTAGAAGCCATCTCATAAATGCCTCAGGAGGATGATGGCGCAAGCGAGTTGGACCATTCCAAGAAAGTTTTCTGGGTAGTATTCCCAACGAATGACGGTGCGACGAAAATTATGAAGCCA
>JBGPHY010000872.1:0-2595 GCA_041484625.1 Terriglobia bacterium
AGAGGAAGCTCATCACTCGGCCTGATGCGGGAGGCCTCACGATCCAGCCTGTCAAATTCAATCGGTGCGGCCGATTTGCGCCCTACGGATGACAACTGCCTTCGAAACCACTCCAAGTTCATGCCGCCGCCATTGATATAGGCATAGGGATGCCAGAGGCCCGGCGTGGCAGCCTGTCCGCAACTAAGGGTCTTACATTGGCTGTCAGGGCAAAAAGTTCCTGTGGTTGCTGCAAACACTGAGGCTGTACCGGCCACGTCCACGCATATGCCTTCTCTCGTAGCTCCGGCAGCCAAGAACGAGGCCGCCGTGTCGCCACATCCCGCGACTACCGGTACGCCCGCTCGAAGGCCACATCGACGTGCCATAGACCCGATCAGTTCACCGACGACCTCATGGGAATTGACTATTCGGGGCAGGCGCGCGGGATCAAGACTGAAACGAGCACAGAGAGCAGCATCCCAACATCCTTTCTGGTTGTCCGCAAAGCCGCTGAAATGCAGGTAGGTCTTGTCAATAAAGGCCTCTCTGGCGGTCAAGCCGCAGAGGCGCATGGCAGCGTAGCCACCAGGCTGGACGAAGGCCCTGATGGCCCGAAAATTCTTGGGCCGCTCGTGCATCCACCACAGGATTTTCGGTCCATGATTGAAGCTCACCGGGCCGCCGGTTTTCATCACTATTTCTTCGCCGGCAGATGTGCTCATCTGGGTGATGTAGGACGCGCAACGCGTGTCCAGCCAGGAATCATACGGCGTGACCTGCAAGCCGTCCTGGCCTACTCCCAAGATGCCTGCCATCTGCCCCCCAATCGCAATTGCAGCCACCGACTTGGGCTCGATTTGCCCTTGCACCACGCAGGCGCGAATGGCCTGACACACCGTGGTCACCTGGAACTCAGGATCCTCTTCCACCACCCCTTCTCTGTGTTGGTTCAGCCGCGATTCTCTAAAGGCCATCGCCAGGCACTTCCCCGATTCAGAGAATAAAGTGGTCTTGGTGCCCTAGATTCCAATGTCCACACCCAGAACAGTCTGTTCGTTCACGGCGCACCTTCCGATCGGATTATCGAGAGTGATTCTCCGCAATCATTGGCTAGACACCCCTTCAGGTATCAAATTGAATGGCGTGTTTCAGCCCCTGACCATTGGCCAACCTCACCATGGCTTCTTCGATTCGGTCAATCGCATACCGGTCTTGGATGAGATCCTCCACCTGGATGAGTCGCCTCTCTAACAGTTCCAATGTCCTGCGGATATGATGCAGGCTAGCCCTGGTGGTGCCGGTGACAATTAGCTGCCTGTAGTGGATGAGATTCGTATTCAGAGGCACTATGGCTGTTTCTGCGGGAAGGCCGCCGAAGAAGATCACCCGGCCATTGATGGCTGCTAATTCCAAAGCTAGCTGCTGTGCTGCCTGTGCCGGGCAGGCGGTAATTCCGACGTCGGTACCCCTGCCACGTGTTCGCTCCTTGATTTGTTCTCTAATTTCCGGGCTGGGGATGGGAATGAAAGCCGGATCCAGATCCGCGCATTGCTCTAGCTTCGCCTGATTGATGTCATTCATCATCACCAATGAAGCCCCGGCCATTTTGGCCATTTTGGCGTGCATCAAGCCAATGGGTCCGGCGCCGAAGATAATCACGGTATCTCCGGGTCGTATGTTGGCACGTTCGAAGCCGTTGTAAACACAAGAAAGGGGTTCAATTAGAGATGCCTCCACCCATGAAAGGTTAGACGGCAATTCGAAGATGTTTCCCTGGTACACGGCAGCTTCAGGAATGCGTACGAATTCAGCAGAAGCGCCATGGATATGAATGCCCAATGCCTGATACCGGGGGCAGAGATGTGTTTGGCCACTGATGCACAATTCACAAGTGCCGCATCCCATGTTAGGGCCGATCATCACCCGCATGCCTTCTCTATACTGCGTGACTTTTCTTCCAACGGCTTCAATGATTCCGCTCATTTCATGCCCGATAATGAGCGGGGCGTCCGGGGTTGCGAGCTTGTAACCGCTCTTGTACATGCGTACATCGGTACCACAAAGGCATGCGGCTTTCACGCGCAGCAGTATCTCATTTTCCTGAATGGCCGGAACGGGTGTTTCTTTCAGGCGAAGGTCTTCTTTGCCAAACAGGAACGCTGCTTTCATAGGTTCTCTTCAATTGACCAGTTCAATCGGTCGTTTCTCCATTATGGATCGGTTCCCGGCATTGACAACCTCCACTGCTTTCTTGCCATCAAAGCCAGTCGCCTGGGGAATGTTGTCGTTTAATATACAGCGAATAAAGTCCTTGTCCTCGGCCCAATAGGCTTCCATGAAAAGATTGCGCCAACTCGGCACAATCGATTTCACACTACCCTGTCTTGGGTTGCAGCTCACCACACTGCTTGCATCCAGGCTGCCAATAAACAGGATTCCATCAGTGCCCAGGATTTCCACGCGGGAATCGTAACCATAACGAACTGCTACAGCGCCACTAATCAGGCCCTGTTTTCCATTCTCGAAACTGGCAGTCAGAACCACATTGTCATAGAAGTCCGGATAGTCTTGGCGAGCATCAGGACACCGGTAATTGCCCCCGATGGCATATAC
>JBGPHY010000873.1:0-2595 GCA_041484625.1 Terriglobia bacterium
CCCATCGAGGGGATCCACGCCTTCACTCACCCCTACGGTTGCTCCCAGTTGGGTGATGATCTGAAGCATACTCAGCGCGTCCTGGCCGGACTGGTCAATCACTCCAACGTAGCCGCCATCCTGCTGTTGGGGCTGGGTTGCGAAAATAACCAGATGAAACTCATGTTGGAAGAACTTGGTCCAATCGATCGCCAGCGCATCCAGTACTTCAATGCCCAGGAAGTCGGCGAAGAAGTGGAAGAGGGACTGCGTCGGATTAGTCTGCTGGCTGAATACGCCAGCCAATTCCAGCGGCAGCCTATCCCCGTGAGTCAGCTGATGCTGGGAATGAAATGCGGCGGCAGCGACGGATTCAGCGGGATTACCGCCAACCCGCTGGTCGGGGTGGTGGCAGACTGGCTGTGCGCGGCCGGGGCCACTACACTGTTGAGCGAAGTCCCGGAAATGTTTGGAGCTGAAGAGGTGCTCCTGGAGCGGGCCAGGACGCAGGAGGTGTTCCAATCCACCATCCGCATGGTGAACGAGTTTCGGGATTACTTCCGTCATCATGACCAGCCTATAGACGAGAATCCTTCTCCTGGAAATAAAGAAGGGGGCATCACTACCTTGGCAGAAAAATCGCTGGGTTGTGTTCAAAAAGGTGGGCGAGCCCCGGTATCCCAAGTGCTGGACTACGGCCAGCCGGCTCGATCGGAAACAGGTGGATTGGCCCTGGTCAATGCTCCGGGGAACGATGGCGTCTCGAGCACCGCCATGACCATCGCCGGCGCCCACATGCTGCTGTTCACTACTGGCCGCGGCATCCCCATGGGCTTTCCGGTACCAACAATCAAGATCGCTACCAACACGGCGTTGGCAGAACGAAAACCTTCCTGGATCGATTTCAATGCCGGCCGACTCCTCGACAGCCCTGTTGCCTTGGAAGAAATGGCCAGGGAGCTGTTTCAGCTGGTTATTGAGGTGGCTAGTGGCGTGACCCGAACTCAGAACGAGAAGAACGGATATCGGGAGATCGCTATCTGGAAGACCGGGGTGACCGTCTGAGCGACCTTGGACGGAGAGGATGCGGCGCAAGTCGGCATTTTCAGGAGAGAGTAATTAGTCCGTGAAACCTCAACTTTCTCGAGCCCAACTTCAGTCCATTTCTTCCTTCCCACCGGACCTGAAGGTTTCCATCCCGAAACTTTTTCCGGAGAGGATCCTGCAATTCGGCGAAGGCAATTTCCTGCGCGGCTTCGTGGACTGGATGATTCACCGGATGAATCAGGAAGGCCGGTTCCAGGGAAGTGTGGTGGTGGTGCAGCCGATTCGCCAGGGCCTGGTGGATCTTCTGAACCAGCAAGAGGGTCTCTACACCCTCCTGTTGCGGGGTCTACACAACGGGCAAGTAAAGGAAGAAAAGGAAGTCATTTCTTTCGTCAGCCGGGGGATCAAAATCTATGAGGATTACGAAGAGTACCTGAAGTGCGCTGAGAATCCGGAACTGCGATGGATCGTCTCAAACACCACGGAAGCCGGCATCGCCTACAGCCCCGACGAACACTACGGTGACCGGCCCCCTGCCTCCTTCCCCGGAAAACTCACGGTATTCCTCCACCACCGATTCCGTGCCTTCCACGGAGATCTCACCAAGGGTGTGATTCTTCTTCCTTGCGAACTCATCGAACGCAACGGTGACGAATTGAAGAAGGCTGTAGTGGCATTGGCTGAAATCTGGGGACTGGAGAAGGACTTTGTTTCCTGGGTCGCGCACCACAACTATTTCACGAATACGCTGGTCGACCGTATCGTCACAGGATATCCTCACGAGGAGACGGAACAGCTATTCGGTTATTTCGGGTATGAAGACCATTTGTTGGACACCGGAGAACTCTTTCATCTGTGGGTGATTGAAGGCCCGGAAGAGGTGGCTCGAGAACTACCGCTCACCGAATGTGGCTTGAATGTCATTTGGACGCGAGACTTAAGGCCCTACCGGGAGCGCAAGGTCAGGATTTTGAACGGGGCTCACACCATGACGGTGCTGGCTGCCTACCTGGCCGGCAAGGAGACCGTCCGAGAATGCATGGATGACCCTGTAATTCTTAGCTTCATGCAGAGAGGCATCTACGAAGAGATCATTCCCACTCTGGAACTGCCTGCCGATGAGTTGAAACAGTTTGCCGCCGCTGTCGAGGAAAGGTTTGCCAACCCGTACATCCGGCATTTACTGCTCAGTATTTCCCTGAACTCTACCTCCAAGTTCAAGGCCCGCGTGTTGCCATCCCTGCTCGAGTATCACCGGAGATTTGGTCAGCTACCGCTTCGTTTATGTTACTCGCTGGCGGCCTTGATGGCCTTTTATCGGGGGACTGAGATTCGAGGGAATGCTTTGATTGGCCATCGAAGCGGGACCGAATATGAGATCCGCGACGACTTTCCGGTCTTGGAACTATTCCAGTCGGTCTGGAATTCTTACGACAGCATGGGTGGGGGAACGGCAGCCCTAGTGGAGAGGGTTCTGTCTCAATCTTCCCTGTGGGGAATGGACTTGAACCGGGTCAGCGGGTTGGCTCCACTGGTGACCGTCCAGTTGAAATCAATTCTCGATTCCGG
>JBGPHY010000874.1:0-2594 GCA_041484625.1 Terriglobia bacterium
ACAGCGGCCCAGCATCGATCGGGCCATTTTCATCCCCGGTTCAACTTGAAGCACTCTCAGCAATACAGGGATGGCCTGACGATAGCGACTTGCCGCCACGTCCTGGCTGCCCGCAGAAATCATTTGGTAGACTGCCAGTTTGTCTTTGGGATCAGCCGCCCCGGGAGAAACAGTCTCTCCTGCGCCGCGGCCTCTTGACATTCCCACATACCCCAAGGCCCCCAGCTTTTCCAAGTCTTGTGCACTCAAACTCAGGCTGGCCGCCTGGCTGGCATTCCGGTCACTGTAGGTGGATTCAATCTGTGCCAGGTTGGCCTTCAATTCATTGGCGAGAGTGCTCCGTTGCTGGATCCGGTTGATTTGTTCGCCCGGATCCTCCCGCAAATCGTACAATTCAGGTCTTGGGGCTTGTATGAATTTGGCATCTGCACGACGGACAGCAATTAGTGGACTCCAGCCGAACTGAGCCGGGTAGAAGGTCTCACAATAGGCCTGCCGCGGCCACTCGCGCTGTTTCCCCATCATGAGCCCCAACATTCCCCGTCCCTGCAATTCAGCCGTACGGGGGAGATCCAGCAGTTGCAGAATCGTAGGAACCACATCCACCAGGCCCACTTGATCGGTTACCACCCTCCCTGCCATCCCCTTCAGCACTGGCTTGATGATCAGTGGAACAAGGATGGTGGTGTCGTAAATGAAATAACCATGAGTCCATTCCTTATGCTCTCCAAAACTCTCCCCATGATCGCCGGCCAAAACCACCACGGTGTTTTCATAAAGCCGTTTTTGCTTCAGTAAGACCAGGAATTTCTCCAGCTCCCGGTCAGCATAAGCAATCTCTCCGTCGTATGGTTTAGCTTTGTATTGCTCCTTGAAAGGTGGAGGTGGTTCATACGGGTCATGGGGATCGTAAAGATGGATCCAAACAAAAAAGGGAGACTGCGCGTGAGCATTGAGCCAGTCCATGGCGCGAGAGATGACTTCCCCGGCACGGCGCTCCACTTGGTTCAAATTGACAACTGGGCCGAAACTGGAGGAGCTTTCAATCTTATCGTCGTAATCATCGAAACCCTGGTTCAAGCCAAACTTCGAGTTGAGCACATAAGCCCCGACAAATGCAGCCGTCTTATAGTTCTGAGTCTTGAGGATCCTTGCCAAGGTGGTTTTGGACTCTGAAAGCTTGTAGCCGACATTGTCGCGGACACCGTGGAACGCTGGGTAGGTGCCGGTCAAAATCGTGCAATGCGAGGGCAGAGTCAATGGAACCTGCGATACAACGGTCTTAAATCGCACTCCTTCAGCCGCCAACTGGTCGATGGCAGGGGTTCGGATCAGTTTATACCCGTAACAGCTTAGATGATCCGGACGAAGCGTATCGATTGTGATCAAGACTACATTGGGGTGTGAAGCTGCTCCGGCGGGAGGAATGCTCAAAGCACAAATTAGACCAACATGATTCAGCACCGCCCAGCAGCAGGAATGATTCAGGAAGGCACTCATTAAAGCGCATCTGTCAGATGAAAGGGATTCTTTGAAAAGACCGGAATTGTTCCCGGAGCGGGGAGTCGCTCGTCCCGATTCTATCACTCGCCAGATTGACAGGTATGAAAAAAACGGTCGGGAGTATGGACTTGATCCGGTACGGGCCCAGTGCAGACAGCGCTCCCTACCAGAGTCACAGCGGTAGGGGCGGATCCCCGTGTCCGCCCTCGACCCAATGACGACAGACCATGGACAGGCACAGGGGCCCCCTCAGCCCTCATCATTATTCCGAACGGCCGTGAAACGAATTCTTTACTATTTCACATTCTCCTGAGGATTGAATTAGGCCCGGCTGACTACTTCCACCAGCCCCACGATATCTCCGAGGCTGTTGTATACAGGTGATAGAACAGAAACGATGTCCCCGCTTTTTTGCACCGTGCGGGGCTTGCCGGTGGCCAGGACCTCCTTCATTTCCGGAAAAGTATCGGTATATAATTGTCCAAAACTCCAGAACTGGCTCATCTCATATTGATTGCGGATGAGAACCTGGATTTTTCCCAGCTCGTCCTTGAACGGCATCCACAGATTGCAGTCGACCGGATAAGAGGCTAGTCGGGCTAGCCGCATTAGTATTTTCTTGGTCTGAATATAAGGCGCGGCATTAACGTCAAAATTGTCAGATCCGGCCCAGGGATCTCTGGGATCTACGGTAAAAATTTTTTTGAGGGCCCGGTCCGTCATGATTTGCTGGCAGACGTCGCCATCAACTAGAATGGTGGCCACCCGGGCGATCTTTTCCAGATCTTTGGTCAGTCTTTGCTGTTCGCGTGCCTGGCCAGATCCAGAAATCGGGAAGAAAAAAGTGGAAAGCGCCATTCCCGTGATGAATTTCAAGAAAGCCCTCCATGGGCGGTACCACCGAGGCACCAAAATGGAACCTAGTCCCCCTTTGAAGGGAGCGTAGGGGGTTGTCCTCCGCGTGCGCCTGGCTCGACTCCAAAGAGACACCCCCCGGAAGCCTGCAGCGCTTTCCCCCTTGATAGAAGGGATTTTCAAAGAGTGATGATAGTGTTGGCTCATCAGGCTCCTCCTTCCAACTGGTTAAATAT
>JBGPHY010000875.1:0-2585 GCA_041484625.1 Terriglobia bacterium
CCCAAAGTCTATGAACCCGGAATGACCTATCCCCTGCGCGCTGTGATCGGTCACCCGGGGAGATCCCGTTGGGGCTTTGAGCTGTCGGCAAGGTTCAGTGGATCCGGCCAGCAGGCCGGTCAGCTCGTTCCAACGGATCTCCTGACCCAGGTAAAAGAAGACGAAGGAATCCAATATATCGAGCACACTGTCGCCGGGACCCGGCCAGGAACAAGCGATGGGCCGGTAGAGTTCCAGTTCAACTGGGTTGCCCCCTCGCCAGCAATAGGCCCGGTAGTCTTCAATGCATCAGGCAATGCTTCCGACGGAGATGGAAACCCGACGGGTGATTATGTCTTTTCAGCGGGAGCATTCAGTGGAATTGCCGGTCAGAGCGCTTCCCAATCGGCTGCGACTTCACAGGCGGCCGAAACAAAGCGCCCTGTGCGTCTCAGCGAATCTTCCGTGATCCTGGATCTGCCGGCTCCGGTCGATCTGAAGCGGGGCTCAATGGAGATGCTCATTCAGCACCGCTTCTTGCAGTCTCTGGCCGACGTTCGGCCTGGGAATGCGTTCGGGGTCGATTATGGCGCCAACATCAACCTGGGGTTCAATTACGCGATCACGGATCGCTTTAGTTTCGGCGCTTCCCGTGCCCGCTTTGACCAGATCGTTGCCTTCACAGGGACCTATGAGATCCACACTCAGAAAGCTTCCTTTTGGAAAATGAGTCTGCGCGGCGGAGTCGAGGGGACGCAGAACTTCGAGGGTCACTACTCTCCGTTCCTGCAGTTGACTTCTTCGTTCGACTACAAAACTTTGCGCTTGTATGTCGTGCCTAGCTTCGTCTTCAACTCGCGTGATGATACACTGCTTCAACCAGGCCTGCCTGCGATCAATCCGCAGGATAGACACACCTTCGGGCTAGGTATAGCCGCGGACATTGCCCTCAACCGAAAGTTCTCACTCCTTGGCGAAGTCGTGCCCAGGGTGGCGGGATTTGGAGGGTTCTATACGAATGATTACGCCTCCGTGTCGGGCGGCGTCGCAATTCGAACCTGGGGGCACGTCTTCACCATCATGGCTTCTTCCAGCCGGGACTTCACCCCGGCTAAGTATGCCGTCAATGCAGGTCAGCACAATTTGTCACTGGGTTTCAACATCTACCGAAGGATTCACTGACCTGTGGCCAATCGGTCATTCGCTCGCCGGTGAGTGGTATGAAAACTGTGTACCGGTCTTGAACGCGAATGGTGCCGCCACGGCCGTAAAGCCGGGATTCTTTCGTAGCGTTCGAAAGGCGAAACGAAGGTCGTTGATCATAGTTGTTCGGGGTTAGGGGTTGGTGGTTAGTGAATGCCCCAATCGTTTCAGCATCTTTTGAACGTCGGTCATCAGTCGGAAAACCCTTGAGAGGTCGGTTAAGTTGCAGTAGCCCAGGTCTACCGATAACCGAAGCTGAGTGTCGAGTTCCACCGCTGAACCCTCGGCATGCGAAAGGAATTGGACAAACTCACCCGTTGAGTTTCGGGCTTGGCCTTCGGCAATGTTAGATGGAACGGAAACAGCTGCTCGGCGCATTTGAGACATCAGCCCGAACTTCTCCTCAGAGGGGAATCGGCTAGTCAGGAGAGAGACTTGCTTCGCCAGTTCCATCCCCTTCTGCCAAACGTGCAAATCCTTGTAGTCTTCGATCGGTTTCTGTAAGGTGGATTCATTCATACGAACCTCCTGTTCAAGTACACAAATCCCGAAGGACGAATTCCTCATCACGGTTTCACTCGAACCGCAACGCCAGCAGCGCTGCCATGCCCGAGAGGACTCCCGAAAACCCGGCCAGCAACCGCTCTTCCATGTGCAAATCTTCCGCGACTTCCTTGAGCAGATGCGCTTGCGTGGTGAAAAAGTTAGGGTGCGCGTGATGCACCTCGCGCCGCACCGTGAAAACAACGGCCGCCGGGTCAATGGTAGTGCGAACGTAGAGCCCCCATAGGCTCCGCTGCCAGCGGCGTAGATCGTCGATTGTGCGTGCTCGCGCAGATTCCCATAGATCGCGTCTCCGGCCACGCCCACGATCTCCAAGTCCAACCCTGCCGCTTTGACATGATGTCCGATCGGGTCTGTGTTGGCGAAGAACGTTCGCGCCATGGTCTGGTTGACGACTGCAACCTTATACCGGGTCCGCCCTGTCCTCCGCGGGAGTCCAGATTCGCCCGCGGACAATGGGGATTCCCAGCGTCTCGAAATACCCGGAGTTTACGTGGCCGAAGAGGGCCTTCGACGCGTTTGGGTCAGGCGGCTGCCCCTCTATGGCGACAGGCATGGGGTACCCAAATTCACCAAAGCTAACACCGGCCGACAGCGCGGCGGAGCGGACGTCTGGGATGGATTCCACCCGCTCGATGATGCGCCGGTATGTCTGTTTCCGCGAAACGCCAGCCTTCAACCGGCCGAAGAGCAGGAAAAAGTTGGAAAATGGATCTGTGAGACCCACATCCCACATCGTTTTCAGCATGGCGATCGGAATCAGAAAGTTTTCTGTCGCTAGACCCAGCCCGTTGAACCCTGGTGGCAACACGCCGATCACCGTGAATGGCGACCTGACG
>JBGPHY010000876.1:0-2585 GCA_041484625.1 Terriglobia bacterium
GCAGCGCCGGAGGTTTCCTTAGAGACTCGTTCCGCACTGCTTCAAATGGGTATCGCCTATGGATTCTTCCGGGTGGCTTCGTTTACTTCAGAGGAAATTCCCTGGGTCTTTCGCAGCGGGCTTCTCCGGCAGATAGACCTGCTGGCCGTCAATCGAGATGAGGCGGCCGCGGCGACGGGACTCTCCGCAGAAGCCGCCTCAGCCGAGGAGCTGGTTCGCCGAATGGTGGAGTGCTTCGGCAGGGAGAACCCAACCGGTTGGCTCTCGATCACCGCGGGGAAAGCGGGGAGTTGGAGCTGGGATGGACGAAGCCTGAACCATGTTCCCACTCTTGCCGTTCCGGTGGAAAGCACAGCGGGAGCCGGCGATGCTCACCTGGCTGGAACCATCTCAGGAATTGCATTGGATCTCAATTTGCGGGAAGCTCAACAGTTAGGTACCTTGCTGGCAGCCTTTTCCGTGACTTCCCCGCACACCATTCATCCTGACACAAGCCGCTCCGCTCTGCGGGGTCTGGCCGCAGTTCACCACTTCCCCTTAGATGTGAGAGTCCGGGGGTTACTCGAGGATTAAACGATGAGTGTTACCATGCGAATCATCCAGCAGTTCGACGCCGCTCACGAGCGGGAGTTCATGGAACTGGAACGGAAATTTGCCGAGCTGGAAACGGCCCGTCCGGATTACCCCAAGGGCCGGCGCCTGCAGCCCATCGCCGGCGGGGAGCCCTGCAATTCCCTGGTTTGGGAGTGTAAATTCCCGGACCTCAATGCTGCATTCAAAGTACTTGACTTCTTTGCGGGGGACGGGGCACACGAGGCCCTTCTTCAGAAACAGCTTCCCTTTTTTAAGCAGGTGAAGGTGGAGTTCTACCGGAATCTTGAATTTGACTGAAGCGCGATGACCTTGATCCACTCGGGGTTTTTCGACGCAAGGTTAGGAGCAGACGACCAAGTGTCGGTCAGCAATACAGGGAAACCGGCTCCTGAAGGGGTCTCTGCCTGCTGGCTGCGCTGGTAGAAGGAGAAGGTTTAATGAAACGCCGGGATTTCTTTAGAGATTCGGTTTTGACAGCAGGAGCCATGGTGGCGGCACTCCCTGAAGCGAGCGGTCTGGCCAGGCCCCTTCCTCTCCCGAAGAGTGGTGAGAAGCTTGCTCTGGAGTCGTCCCGGCTTCGTCTGGAATACGATCTGGGTTTAGGGCAGTTCAGCCTGTATCGATCAGATGGCAAGCCTCTCCTGCTCAATGTCATGGCAGTAGCGGTTTTTCCGTGGGGACTGGCGTTGGCTTCGGATCCGACCTTCGCGCGGCGTAGCAGGCAATTGTCTTCGAATGATCCAGGCGTGGAAGGGGAGCAACTTGTCGTAGAGTGCGTGGATTCGGCGAAGAGGCTGAATCTGGAGTCCCGGCTGACTCTGTTGCGGGAACGACCAGGCATTGTCTTGGAATTGATTCTAAACAATACCTCCCCAGGAGAAATATGGGTTCGGCAGTCGGAGCCCTTGCGGGCCTTGCGAGATGAGCAGTCGGGCTGCTTCTTCGGAGCTGATTCGCAATACAGCGAAGTCCAAAAGGTACTGCGCCACGGATACCTGTATTCGGACCCGGGCGATGTAATCGACATTATTGGAAACGGCCGACGCGAGATTACCAGCGTTTGGAACAGCGCCTTTTGCCTCGCGGGAGGCGAAACCCTGGTGGTGGGTTTCGTGGAGAATCGCACGGCTGAAGGTCACGTTCACTCGGGCTGGAATATGACCCAGCCGGCGATGGCCGGCCAGGCGGCATTCGATCTGAGCGGCCGTTCCTATTACAACCGCCACTTCCTGCTCAAGCCGGGGGCGCGGGTGAGTTCGGGGCGATTGCTCTTCCTTCTATCGCCGGATCCCTTCAGCGGCCTGGAATACTACGCCGAGACGTACAGCCGATTGCACCAGGTCAAACTGAATCCGGTCCTGAACGGTTGGTGTTTCTGGTTCTACACTCACACCCGGGCTACCGAGGAAGAACAATTGAGGAATGCGGCATTCATTGCCCAACACCTCAAGCCCTACGGCATGGAATGGATTCAAATTGACGATGGATACCAGCGCGCCCTGGGAGATTGGGAGGCCAATGAACTTTATCCGCGCGGGATGAAATGGCTGGCAGGGAAGATCCGCGAATTGGGCCTCAGGCCCGGTTTGTGGATTGCTCCTTATGCCATCTCTGAAAACACCGAGGTAGCGCGGAACCATCCTGAATGGCTCGTGCGCCGTGCTTCCGGGGAGTTGTACACAGTGGTTCACAACCGCGCCAAGTATGCTCTGGATATTACTCATCCGGGAGCGCGCCAGTGGCTTTATGAATTGATAAAGAAGATCACCGACGACTGGGGTTATGATTTCATTAAGATTGACTTTGTAGAATGGTCACTGCTGGCGGCGGAGCGCTACCATGACCCGTCAGTCAGCAAAGCCCAGGCGTATCGTCTGGGCTTTGAAACGATGCGTCAGGCCATGGGTACTGGCCGGCACCTGCTGGACTGTGGACCGGGACCGGTCACGGTGGGGCTGTTGGATAGTATGCGCATTGAACAGGACCTGCCC
>JBGPHY010000877.1:0-2562 GCA_041484625.1 Terriglobia bacterium
AATGGGTGTCGGTGCCCCTTCGTAAACATCAGGGGTCCAGACATGGAAGGGGACTGCGGACACTTTAAAACCGAGCCCCACCAGGAGAAGCCCCACCGCAACATAGATCAAGCGGAGATCCGCATTGCCTGTGGCAATAGAGCGTGCAATAGACTCGAGATTGGCGGTCTGGGTAGTGCCGTACACCAGTGCAATACCGTATAACAGAAACGCGGATGAAAACGATCCCAGGAGAAAATACTTCAGGGCGGACTCGTTGGATTTCCTGTCATTTCGACGAAAGCCCAGCAGGATGTAGGAAGAAATAGACAGGGTCTCCAATCCCAGAAAAACCATGATGAGCTCGTTGGAGGCCACCATCATATCCATTCCCACAGTGGCAAAGAGGATCAAGGCATGGTACTCGCTGTGATTGAGCTTCTGTTCCTCGAGGTAGTCAAATGAGGAGAGGATCACCAGCCCGGCAATCAACAGAAAAACGAACCGGAAGAAAATACTGAACCTGTCAACGACCACCATCCCGGAAGAGAAGGGATCATACTCTCCAATGAGGTTGACCGTGGCCACTGCCGCCGCCAGTACTGCCACAACCGAAAGAACGCGCAAAGCGGATTTCCTGGGGACGGGTGTGAAAGGTTCAGCGACCAGGATGGCAATCCCGAAAAGAGAAAGTATAATATCCGGCAACAACTGTTGGATCATTAATGCCACGCTCACCTGCATCTCCCGATGACCGCTAACGTTTCATAACGACTGCAGTCGACTGCATGTCATTGAGGATCTGCCTGACGGAAGGGTCCATTCTTCTCAAGAAAGGCCGGGGATAAATACCCATCCAGAGAATCAATAGAACAATCGGAACTAACAAAAACTTCTCGCGATGACTGAGATCCACCAGTTCCCGGTTCTTGGGATTCTTGACTTCCCCGAAGACCACTCGTTGGAACATCCAGAGCATGTAAACCGCAGACAGGATGATGCCGCTCGCGGCCAGGACGGTGTAGGTCCGGTTGGCTTTGAAGGAACCCAGCAGAATCAGGAACTCCCCGACGAAGCCATTGAGGAGAGGCAGCCCGATCGAAGAGAGGGTAACGATCATAAGAAAGGTGGAGAAGACGGGAAGGGGAGTCGCCAGTCCCCCGAATTCATCGATCAGCCGGGTGTGTCTTCTCTCATAGATCATCCCCACCATCAAGAACAAAGCCCCTGTGGAAATGCCATGGTTCAACATTTGATAGATGGCTCCTTCCATACCCTGCTGGTTCATTGCAAACAACCCGAGAACTACCAACCCGAGATGACTCACCGAGGAATATGCCACCAGCTTCTTGAGGTCGGGCTGAACCATAGCGACCAATGCTCCGTAGATGATGCCGATGACGGCCAGTGTCGCAATGAAGGGGCTCAACTCAATTGCTGCATCCGGGAAAAGGGGCAGGCAGAACCTCACGATCCCGTAAGTTCCCATCTTCAACAGAACCCCGGCCAGCAAGACGGAGCCGGCTGTCGGAGCCTCAACGTGTGCATCCGGGAGCCAGGTGTGCAGAGGAAATAGAGGAACTTTAATGGCAAAGGCCAGAAAGAAAGCCAGAAAGAGCCAGAACTGCTGGGTGCCGTTCAGAAGAAGATGCTGGTTCTTGATGTTGGAGAGAATCACCGGAAAGTCGAAGGTGCTAGCCCCGTTCAGAAAGTACAGTGTCAGTATGGCCACCAGCATGAGCACTGAGCCCACCATGGTGTAGAGGAAGAACTTCATGGCAGCATAAATCCGCTGCGGCCCGCCCCAGACGCCGATGATGAAGTACATTGGAACCAGCATCACTTCCCAGAAAACATAGAACAGAAAGAAATCAAGGGCCACAAAAACGCCCAGCATTCCGGTCTCCAGCATGAGCATGAAGAGATAGTATTCTTTGACCCGGGTCTGGATCGAGTTCCAGGAGGAAAGGATCGCCAGGGGGGAGAGGAAGGTGGTCAGCAAGACCAGGAACAGGCTGATTCCATCGATACCCACATGATAACTAATGCCGAAGCCCGGGATCCAGGAGGCTTGCTGCTCAAACTGCATACCGGAGATAGAGGAATCGAACTTCGAGAACAAGGGCAAGGAAACGAAAAACGTCAGTGCCGAACACCCCAAGGCCAGGTTCCGGATGGTTCGGGTCCTCCCCTTCCCGATGAGAAGAAGCAGCAGGGCGCCCAGCAAAGGAAGAAACGTAACCACTGTAAGAATTGAGTTGCCCAAAGCCAATCTCACCTCGAGGGTCTCTCTCATCAGGAAATGATGATATATCCGATGACAAGAACGGTACCCAGCAGTATCCAGGCGCCATAAGATCGGATGTAGCCCGATTGAAACCGCTTCAAGAGCCCGCCGCTGCCCCTGATTATGCCAGCAGTGCCATTGACAGTACCGTCAACGATCATAACGTCAAAGAATCTCCACAACAGGTAGGTGGACAGGAACTTGACAGGCTTGATCAAGAGCCAGTCATAGATCTCATCCACCCAGTACTTGTTGAGCAGGGTGATGTAGAGGCCGCGGAAGCGGGTCATGCAGCG
>JBGPHY010000878.1:0-2562 GCA_041484625.1 Terriglobia bacterium
TCTGACCAATCTGCTCTCTAACGGGATTGATGCCGCAATGATGCGCGATGAATCCGGCGGCAGGGTGGTTGTTCGCACGTGGGAAGAGGATGGAGAACTGATCTTTGAAGTCATTGACAACGGCTGTGGATTGGGAAGTCAAACGGAGAGTCTTCACCACTTTCTTCACGACCAAGGGAGGCAAAGGGACTGGCCTTGGTCTCCTGACCACACGGAAGATTGTCCAGGAACATGGCGGCCGTATTGAAGTAGAATCCACCAGCGGAAAGGGGTCGATATTCCGCATCCATCTGCCGCGGAAGCGTCTCGAAACGCTGGCTGAGACGGGTTCGGAAATAAAGACGTCAAAAGAAAGTGGGTAACCATGACTGTAGAGAGGAAAAAGCGTGTCTTGGTTGTCGATGATGAGGCGGATGTCCGTAACTATCTCTCGGCAGCCCTCGAGGACGCGGGCTTTCTGGTAGAGAGAGCCTCAGACGGACTGGAAGCGCTGGAGATTGTGAAACGGGAACCCCCGGACTTAATTTCCCTGGACCTCGTCATGCCCAGGCACTCCGGGGCCAAGTTCTACCGGGAACTGCAAAAGGACAAGGGCCTATCAAGGATCCCAGTCTTGATTGTCACTGGCCATGCGCGCGACGAAATGGGAAAAGCGGATTTCGAGGAGATGACCATGTCGGGGCCTGGTGTTTACCTCGAAAAGCCTGTCCGCCCCATATCATACGTTTCGGCGGTGCGAAAACTGCTGGGTATGGAAAATCCTGATGCGGCCGAGGCCGAACCTGACGAACTGCGCCGGGAGCTATCCCGGACATTGGCCGGGGCAGATCGGGACGCTCTGCAGCGGGCATTGGACGCATTGAAGAAGAAAAGGGAATGAGTGGCGAGGGGGTAGAGTCATGACGGAACAAGTGCAGAAAAGAATTCTCATCGTTGATGACGAACCTGATGTGTTGACCTATCTGACGGCGTTTCTGGAAGACAATGGATACTGGGTGGTCACTGCGGTCAACGGGAGAGATGGTTTTGAGAAGGCGAAATCAGACTCCCCTGATTTGATAGCGCTGGACATCAACATGCCGGAGGAAACCGGCGTGCGCATGTTCCGTAATCTCCAAGAGGACGAGGCCACGGCTCACATTCCTGTGATCATCGTCACGGGGATTTCTTCCGACTTCAAACGGTTTATCGAAACCCGTCGACAAGTTCATGCACCCGCTGGATACTTCGAGAAGCCGATAGACCGAGGAAAGCTTCTGGAGAAGATTGAGGAGATCTTGAGTGAGAAACCCGTTTGAGCGATCGCCCTCCCGGCACGAAAAATTCCCTCCGTGCGAGGGACAAGGCCTCCCAAACGCAGCGAGCGTATTTGCCCAAGCACAGTTCTTATAAAAGGGCTGCAAAAATCCAAGCCAAGACTAAACAAGCCCTCGTCTCTTTTCCCCCCGGCGATAATGCTCTTGAGACCTGCGATAACCAGTTCGCATTTCAATCGGAGACCTAGTGCACATCAGCCTCGCTAGGGGACGGCGATAGGGCCTCTTCCCTTATCCGACAGATTCGCTCCAGGCAAAAACCGAGCAAGGCCGCAACACAACGTTCAATCTCCCAATCTCCAGTCGGTACCAACAGATCGGGAACATCAGGCGGCTCATAAGGAGCACTAACGCCCGTGAACTCAGGAATTTCCCCTTGCCGGGCCTTTCTGTACAACCCTTTGGGATCCCGATTTTCACAGATCTGAAGAGGACAGTCCAAATAAACTTCAACGAACCTTAAGGGCGGAAACAATTTCCTTACTCGATCACGATCTGATCGGTAAGGCGAAATAAAAGAGGTGATCACGACCATGCCCGCCTCAAACATCAACCTGGCAACATGCCCTGCCCTTCGGATATTCTCAGTTCTGGCCAAGGGGCTGAAGGCCAGATCACAGTTGAGTCCACGTCGTAAGTCATCGCCATCAAGGACAAAACAGCGGTACCGCCTTCGAGTTAATTCCGCCTCAAGCAAGAAAGCTAGCGTGGATTTTCCTGAGGCTGGCAATCCAGTCAGCCAGACGGCAAGAGCTTTGTGTCTGTTAATGCCTTCGCGCTCGGCAAGAGTGATTTGTCTGTCCATGGTAGGTGGCGTAACCAATGTATGTCGGTACCGAATTCCAGGCAGGTTATCAAACCAAAAGAGACTACGACATGCTCTGAACCAAAGTCAATTATAATCTCAGGGAATGTGCAATTTAAGGTGCGTCAGGTCTGGATTGAGAGAAAAGCAGGGAGGGATCTTGGGGGGGGACAGGATGTCTCTTTTGTGGCCGGCATTATCAGGTGGAGATATCTCCCATCAGCCGAACCGTGAAGCTTCATTGGAGCTTCTTGTTTCTTCATAAATAGTATTCTCAAGGACAATGGATTTTTTTCGGAGCACACTGATTGTTCGCGCAGGCTTTCTTCCAGTTTCCAATGCGCAAAAAGTTGCGTCAGTGCTCAGTGCTGAAGTCATAGTCGATGAGTAGATCTTCCATCTTCTTCCACAGCTCGGAGACATCATTCACCATGATCACCA
>JBGPHY010000879.1:0-2558 GCA_041484625.1 Terriglobia bacterium
CCGGGGAAGATCTCGAAGGGCTGATCGAGCCGTTCGAAGTTCCGGTTCCAGGCGACACCGTATTGAGAACCATCCTGCCAGATGGTATCCAGGTGGTAATGCTCGAAACCGGACTCTTGGCCGGGCGGTTTTTCAGGGCCCGAAATGCTGTACCAGCGGTTCCACTGGAAATGAGGAAAAATGCTGCGTAGATGCCTGCCCTCGGGAGTAAAGGTATAGCGGTAACCGAAGGAAGGCTTGCGGTAGCCGGTCCTTTGGACAAAACCCACCTCCGGATTGAAATTCCGTCCGACCTCCTGGTAAGCCGCGTCCACGCGGTTGTGCTGATCGTCATATCCAAAGGTGCTGGCTAACGCCTGGCTGCCGGCTCCTTCCCCAGGAGTGAACGACTTGGCCGCATAGTTGTACAAGTTAGCATACCTACCGAGACCCAGATTCAAATCGACACCGGTTGTCTCGTTATAGGGCAGGTCGTCGAGACCTTGTCTGGAAGATGTCGACACCTGGTACATCGCAATCGCTCCAACGGAACTCCGGCGCCCAAACTCCCGGCTGATGCGTGCTACCCCGAAGTTATTAGCGGGAGCAAAGTCCAATACTTTGCGGGTTTGAACGTTGAGCAGCCCAAGGTTGAATTTGGCCACCTTGCCCGTCAGTCGTATTCCGGCATCAATGGGGATCTCTTCACCCGTGTCGTCGATGCCGATGCGGCGTGAAAAGAAAATTTCGGTGACTTGTGGAACCCCGAAATCGAAGGTCCCGGAGTTCTCCAGGAAGAACGGACGTTTCTCCGGAAAGAACAAGTCGAAACGGGTCAGATTGATTTGTTCATCATCCACTTCGACCTGGGCAAAATCCGTATTGAACGTGCCGTCCAATGTGAGGCTGGGAGTCAGACTGTACTTCACATCCAGGCCTCCCGTTAAACGAAGTTGGGTGGGATCCGTCTCGCGGGTATAGTCGTTTCTAAACCCGCCCAGAACATAAGGGAGCAATTGCAGATTGTGATGAGGACGCAGGTCCAGTTGCTCAATGGTTCCCGCCATTTCAACCTGAGTCAGCAGGTAAGCCCGGGACAAGGGAGACCAAAAGGATTGCTCGTTTCTGCGTCGGAGATTCCTCTGAATGTTCATCCCCCAAACTTCTTGTGAACCAGGGCGATACCGCAAGGTGCGGAAGGGAATCTGAAACTCCGCCTCCCAACCACGAGAGGTAATCTGCGACCGGACAGTCCAAACACCATCCCAGTTGATATTGAGCGCCGCCGCGCCGCCCTGTTGTGCAGTCCCCTGGCCACCTGTGCCGCCGGCGCGCGCCGGCATCCCAGCGCCTCCGCGGCCCTGGCCGGCCTTGGATACCTGGGCATCGTACTCAATGCCGGTGGGGCTGGTACCGAAGATAAAAGCGTTTTGTTTGTCGTGAAACGTGTCGAGGAGGATCTGCACTGAGTCGGTGTCGGTCAGATTGCCGTCTCTCCGGTTCTGGGTCACCACAATCTGATCCGGTTCGCGGTCATGGCAAATCACCCCGAAATACAGGTAAGCATCATCGTAGGCCACTCGAACCTCCGTCTCCTCCGTGGCCGGCATCCCGTTGTTCGGTTCCTGCTGGATGAATCCCGTGGCAGGTTTTATGGCCTCCCAGGCTGCATCGTCGACCACGCCATCGATCTTGAGCGCGCCGGATATGCGAGCGGCTTGGGCTAATGGCCGTGCCCGGCCATCCACATTGGAGTTGGGTTGAGAGGTCCCCTGCCCAGCCCCCGTCACAGGAGTTGCCTGCAAACAGACCTTGAGAATAAGGAAGGCACAGAACCAACGTAGCGGGACGCGCCTGTCCTTATTGACAAAGATCATGACCAACATGGTCAGGCCCCTGAAGATGTCAACCGACACGACTCGTGTCAACTCCCCGGCGCTGGGTTTGAATGTGTCCATGTGGAATGTCTCGTTGGAGGAGTGCCTACACAGGATAGATTCTGAAAAACAGGCGGTTTTCCTGGCTATCTCCTGACAGTTGCGAATTGAATAGGATCATCCAAGCGGGGGCCTTGTCAAGACGGGAATTCCTGTTCTTCGTGTCACAGCCCGCGCTGTCGCAACCAGTAAAACAGCACCGGAGTGATCAATAACGACAGGACCATCGAGACACCCACTCCCCCAATGACGGCAATTGCCAACGGCTGCAGCAACTGGGCCCCTGACCCCAAATTGAGCGCCAGGGGCAGCATACCAAAGATAGTGGCCAGGGCCGTCATCAGAATAGGACGCAGACGGCGACGCCCCGCTTGGAAGATGGCCTCCCGCAGTGCATAGCCGCGGGCCGAGAAGTACTTCTCGGAATCCAGCATCAGGATGCCGTTCTTGTGGACAATGCCCACTACCATGATGGCCCCCATAAAGGAAGAGATGTTCAACGTGGAACCTGTGAGGTAAAGAGCCAGCAAGGCTCCAAATCCGCAAAGCAGGGTCGCGACCAGGATGGCAATGGGATGGGAGAACGACCGAAACTCGAAGACCAGGATAATAAAGATGAGCAGAATCGACATCAGTAACACC
>JBGPHY010000880.1:0-2556 GCA_041484625.1 Terriglobia bacterium
ATGTCTATCCGGGCTTCAAAAAAGACAACGTCGACACTTTCCGATCGCCCCGTGTGGTTCTCCGGAATTTGGGCAACGGAAAATTCCAGGATGTTTCGGCCCGGATGGGTCCCGGAGTCAGCCAGCGCTTCTCCAGCCGGGGAAGCGCCTCCGGGGACTTTGATAACGACGGAGACGTGGACGTGCTGGTCCTCAACATGAATGACCCGCCGTCGTTACTGCGCAACGACGGCGGAAACAGGAACAGCTCGATTGAGCTGAAGCTCATCGGGACCCAATGTAATCGCACGGCTATTGGGGCGCGGGCCAGGGTAGTCGTCGGCACTCTTGCCCAGATCGACGAAGTCCACAGCGGGGGTAGTGTCATGTCCCAAAGCGACCTGCGACTCAGCTTCGGCTTGGGTCAAGCCAAGGTTGTGGATTTGATCGAAGTCAAATGGCCTACGACTCAGAAGGTGGAGACCTTCACCAAGATCGAAGTGAACCAGATTCTTACCATCAAAGAAGGATCGGGAATCATCAAAAAGGAGAAGACCGCAACATCCCCCAGCGTGATCGGTAGTCGGCGACCCTCCTGATGGACCTGCTTCTTCTGCCTTGCCCTTCCGAAAGGAGTCAGTCCGGGCAAGCCGCTCGGCCAGCGAGGGCTCCGGACCCGAAGGCCCCGGCCGCGAGATGAATTTCTGTGCCTCAGGGCTGACTGTCCCTGGCACAGGAACCACGCGAGTGACGAGCGCCGTGCCAGTCGAACTCACGGTGAACTGGGAATAAAGGAGCCGTCGCCTGTTCCTTCTCCAGGGTGCGCTCCGTCCACAACCACCCCGTAGCTATGGCCAACTGCTCGCCGGTCTTCAGTATACTTACACTGGTGTAGTGGCTGAGAAGCTGAGAAAAAAAATTCGGGATTCCGGAAAAACGCCGTGTGAGGGCACACGGCCTACATTCATTCCAAAGGTCTTGCGGGAACTTTATAGGGGGAGGAAGAGCCGATTGAATTCGGCCCCTCCCCCCTCCGAACCGTGCAGGCGGATCTCCCGCACACGGCTCTCCAGTCGGTGGTTCACCCAGTCTGGGGTTGACGCGCCCTTCCCTGAGTCCGTCTTTTAGCTTATAATTCTTACTATCTGGCAACTGTGAAAAGCATCCACTGTTCCTATCCAGCGGACGTTGTGTATGCGGGTTGGACCTCAGGAGGAGGTGTCCTCTGAATAGTACCAGCATTTTGTCGGCATTGGTGGGTGTCCTCCTCATTGGCTTGGGATCCGGCTCGTCTGACGCCAAAGGAAAAAAATCGCCTCAAGTCCAAGAATCCAAAGCCAAAGAACCCCTCTCCCCGTTCAGTCTCAAGGTTCCTGTGAATGTCGTGGTGGTTAGTGCAATTGCCACTGACAAACAAGGGAACCCAGTCAAAGACCTGGCCGTCGAAGATTTCAAGGTCTATGAAGACGGCAAGCCCCAGCCGATTCACACCTTCGCCAAGGAATCCTACAAGGCGGTCCAAGCTATAAACGGCGAGGGAACCACGGGATCTAACTACTCCGAACCCGACCCGCCCGGCGACTTGCCGCAGTTCATCGCCCTGATGATTGATGACCTGACCTCCCCAGCCTACGAGTCGCTGTACCGCACCGTGGAAGCCGTCAAGAAGTACCTCTTTGAAGACTTCCGTCCTGGAACCCAGTTCAGCCTCACATCAACCTCCGGCAGAATCCAGGTCCCTTTGACCAGCAATCCGGAGGTGCTGCGGGATCAACTGGCGACCCTGCTTGCCAAGCTGGACAAGAGGCCGATCCTACAGCCTGGCTGTGCACAGTTGACCGAATCGCAAGCCATGGCGATCGACAAATATCTTACTTCCGGGACAATTCCTCGTCCCAGAAGCAGCAGCCAGCAGGATGTCGAAGCCTACTTGCAGGCCGGGGGTTCGCGCCTCAGTTCACTCTTGCCTGAGATCCAGGTCGCCATTGTGGAGACGGTCGTCTGCGAACATCTTGAAGCGGGCTACCTGGCTGTCCAGGCAGCGGCCGACCGCCTTTCGTCCATGGCAACGGTGGTGTTCTCCGAATCGCATTACCGGCGCCGCGCAATGCTAAACGCCGTACGGCAATACATCCGGTCCCTGCGTCACTTTGAGGGAAGAAAATCGTTGGTCCTTTTTTCTGAAGGATTCCTATCCGAGCCTGTGCGCTATGAATTGCAAGACCTCGTGGACACGGCGCTCCGTTCCAGCGTCTACTTGAGTACCATCGATATCCGGGGCCTGTATACGTCGGGACTGGATGCCACGAGCAGCGTCAGTCTTCCAGCCAGTGGGATGATCGAGAACAAGATTCCCGTCATGGGCCCGAACGGAGGAGGCGCCGTTGTCGAGAGAATCCCCGCGCCGCATATTCTTGGCGCGAAAACGCTGGTCATGTCAAACGGACAGTCAGACCAGAATGCGCCGCTGGCGCAACTGGCGTCTGACACTGGCGGCATCTTCGTTCATAATAACAATGATCTTTACGCTGGAATCAAGAGGGCTGTCAACCTTCAGACTTTTTACTACATCCTGAC
>JBGPHY010000881.1:0-2547 GCA_041484625.1 Terriglobia bacterium
GGTCGGAGCCTTTGAGCGCTGGCGCAGGGACGGCTCTTCAGTTGATTCGAAAAATGATCATCAACGAGGAATTGGACACAGATTCCACGCCGACTGGCACGCTGGAACTTTTGAAGATGGCGCCGTCCAAATGGCTCGAAGATGGCAAAAAGATCGTGATTGAGAAGATGCCCACCTGCTTCGGCGAAGTGAGCCTGAGCCTCCAGTCTCAGCTGGCTAGCGGCAAACTCTCCGGCCGCTATGACGCGAACTCGCTTTCTTCTCTAAAGAAGAGCGTGCTGTGGCTTAGACATCCGGGCGCCCGTCCCATCAAAGCAGTCAGGTTCAATGGCCAGAATCAGTCTGGCTTTGGGACAGACGCCGTTACGCTCCCCGCAACAGGGGTCGTGGAGTTTGAAGTTGAGTTCGAGTCGATGGGAGAGAGTCATTGAATGAGGAGGCGCCAGGCCGCAGGAGGATTGACTCGCCGCGGTCCTGGGCGGATTTGCGAATCCCCTTGAGTGCAGGAGATATTTCTCGTCGCATCGACAAGATTCCAGGCAGGGAATATTTTTCGAGTAAACGAACATAGCAATCTCGAAAGAAACGAGAGCCAGCCAGTGTTTTACCGATCACAAATGCGCAAACTCATTAGCCCTGGAAGCGGATTTTTGTTGCTTGCCCTCCTCAGTCTCGCTTCCTGCCGGTTCGACAACAGGCAGGACCCGCTGGTTCAGCAGGTTACGGTCTATCGCGACACTTACGGAATTCCTCATATTGTCGGCGAAACCGAGGAGGCCACTTTTTTCGGTTATGGGTATGCTCAGGCGCAGGATCACCTGGAACAAATGATGCTGCAATACCGGGATGCGCAAGGCCGCAGAGCGGAGGTCATAGGATTCGAAGCGCTGGGCGAGGGATATCTTCGCTTCGTGCCTTACGACTACAGGTGGGATGGCGATTACCTGCAACGATTGCTTCGAACCAAGCAAGGAGTCGAGGAGAACAAGAGTAAGATGGATCCTATGGTTTACAGGATCCTGGACGCGTTTGCGAGAGGAGTCAACGCTTACATCGCGGAGCATCGTGACCGGATTCCCGCCTGGATCGATTCGATCAGCGCTGAAGATATCGAAGCCCTGGAACGAAGCCATTATTTCCGCTTTTACAGCATCCACGATGCTCTGTCCAAGCTCGACGACCAGCCTTTTTCATTCCCTCATCTAGGTTCCAACCAATTCGCCATTTCCCGGGAGAAGTCCGCCAATGGACGGATCATCCATGTCGAGCACACCCACATGCCCTGGGCAAACCGTTTTCAAAATTACGAGGCCCACCTGATCACTCCGGGGAAACTAAACACCGGCGGTATCAGTTGGTTTGGCAGCCCTTTTTTTCTGGATGGCTTTAACGACAAAATCACCTGGTCAGCCACTTACAATTCCCCCAATATCTCGGATATTTACGAAGAAAAGCTGAACCCGCAAAATCACCTGCAGTATCTCTACGAAGGCCAATGGAAAGACGTCCGCGCAGAGCAGGCCACCTTCAAGATCAAGAGCCCGCAAGGGTTTGACTCCGTCACCCTTCCTCTTTATTACACGCATCACGGCCCTGTTGTGAAGTTCGACAAAAAGCGCCATCGCGCTTTTTCCGTCAAGCTTCCCAATTTCGATGGGGTCAACTATTCCACCAACATGTACCTTTTTTTTGATCAAGGCCCAGAACCTGAAGGAATTCAAAGCGGTTCTTGACCAGCACCTCATGCCCAAGTGGAACTTGCTCTATTCTGACGCCGAGAATATCTATTGGGTCCACAATGGGACTGTGGCCCGGCGGGCAGAGGGTTTCAACTGGCGCAAGCCTGTTCCCGGGTGGACGAAGGAGACGGAATGGGGCGCGTTTCTTCCCCTGGATGTCTATCCTCAAGTTCTCAATCCGGCTGCGGGGTTTCTGCAAAATTGCAACAATCCCCACTGGGTAGTGACGCGAAACTCAGGATTGAAACCGTTGGAGCCCGCGAACTACTATCTGCAATCACTGCCAAATTCCGCGGCGGGAGAAGAAGCTCTCAACACTCGAGGGGAAAGGTTGTTTCAGGTTCTTGGCCAAAACAGGAAGTTCACCCTGGATGAGATGAAAGATTTGGCAACAGACACCTATCTCGTTCCGGCGGAAGTCATTGTTCCGCTCTTGGCTAGAGCCTATGCTGCTCAAGCCAAACAGAGGACAGACAGTCGGCTGGGTCGCGCGATTGAGCTCCTTAAGGCGTGGGACCGTCGATCCCGCAGAGAGTCCGTGGCTTACACCCTTATTCATTTCTGGGGCGCAGCCTATGAGGATCAGTTCTCCGCGCGCAAATTCGGCAGGTTCATCTCTCAAGAACGGAAAAAGATCGACATCAATTCGCCCGAAGAGCAAAACATGGCCATGGCAGCCTTGAAAGAGGCTCTCGATCGAGTGGAGAAGCTCTTTGGGAAAACCGAAACGCCATGGGGCGAAGTCAACGTGGTTGTGCGGGGGGGCCAATTCCCCATGGATGGGAACGCTATGTATGGCGTTCTACAC
>JBGPHY010000882.1:0-2544 GCA_041484625.1 Terriglobia bacterium
CACGACATGAGGTCAAGACGATCGGCAACTTCTGGGTCGATGTCACGCGGGCAACCCTTTATGTATTGCTTCCCATTTCGATCATTGGTGCCCTCTTCTTGTGCTCGCAGGGAGTGATTCAAAACCTGAGGCCATACACCAGCATCGCTACCGTTGAAGGTGGCAAGCAAACCATCGCGCAGGGACCTGTAGCATCGCAGGAAGTCATCAAGCAACTCGGCACGAACGGAGGTGGATTCTTTAACGCCAACTCCGCCCATCCCTTCGAAAATCCTACACCGCTAACCAACCTCTTCGAAATGTGGCTGCTCCTGGTCATTTCCGCAGCCTTAACTTACACATTTGGAACAATGGTGGGGGATACGCGCCAGGGGTGGGCCATACTCGCTGCGTTCCTGGTCATGGCCTTGATCGGGGTATTTGTCTGCTACGGGTTCGAGGCGCCCGGGAATCCGATTCTTGCCAGGCTGGGGATTCAGACCGCAGCAACCACGGGTCAGGCGGGCGGCAACATGGAAGGGAAGGAGGTTCGATTCGGAATCGCGAACTCCACCCTATGGGCCTCGATTACGACGAACGCAAGTTGTGGCGCGGTCAATTCGATGCATGACAGCTATCTGCCGATCGCCGGGCTGGTGCCCATGCTCAACATGATGACGGACGAAGTCATCTTCGGTGGCGTCGGCGCCGGCCTCTACGGCATATTGATTTACTGCATCCTCGCCGTTTTCATCGCGGGGTTGATGGTAGGCCGTACGCCGGAATACCTTGGCAAGAAACTCGAACAGAAGGAGGTCAAGATGGCGATGCTGGCGATCATCGCTACCTCCTTCAGCATTCTGTTTTTCAGCGCCATCAGTTCTCGGATTGAGTTCCCCGCCAAGGGTTACTGGAATCCCCCGGGCGCCGGAATTGCGAACATGAACAACAGCGGGCCACACGGGCTGAGCGAGATTCTTTACGCCTACTCGAGCGGCACCGGCAACAACGGCAGTGCCTTTGCCGGCCTCAACGCCAATACGCCCTGGTATAACCTGACGATCGGATTGGCAATGCTGATTGGCCGTTTCATATTTCTGATTCCTATGCTCGCTGTCGCTGGCAGTCTCGCGGCCAAGAAGAAGGTCCCCTTCACCAGTGGCACCTTTCCGACGCATGGACCACTGTTTGTCGGCTTGTTGGTCGGCACGGTAATCCTTATCGCTGCCCTCACTTATTTCCCGGCGGTCTCACTCGGGCCAATCGTGGAGCACTATCTGATGCATAGCGGCAAGCTGTTCGCCATGATCTGGCTGCCGCTCTGGAGCTAAACTATGGCTACATGGACTACTGCACCACCCCCCAAGAAGACAGTTGATTTACCCAAGGACGATCTGACGTCGCTTCTGCCTAAAAAGCTGGTACGGGCCCGCCCGTTGTTTGATCCAGAAATAGTCAAACGGGCGATCTGGGCGTCCTTTGGGAAACTGAACCCGATTTCATTGATGAAGAACCCGGTCATGTTTGTCGTGGAGGTGGGAGCGACTCTGACTACCGTTTTCCTTCTTCGCGATATGCTCACCGGAGTCGGCGGGATCGGTTTCTCATTGCAGATCTCACTCTGGCTCTGGTTCACGGTGCTATTTGCAAACTTCGCGGAGGCGATGGCGGAGACACGCGAAAAAGCCCAGGCCGATACTTTGCGGAAAACCAAAGTAGAGGCGATGGCAAAGCGGTTGACCTCATCGGGCAAAGTCGAGAAGGTCTCTGCTTCCGTATTGCGATCCGGTGATGTTGTATTATGCGAAGCGGGGGACCAAATCCCTGGAGACGGGGAGGTCATTGAGGGAATCGCAACTGTTGACGAATCGGTGATTACTGGAGAAAGCGCCCCGGTGATCCGCGAATCCGGCGGCGACCGGAGCGCCGTAACCGGGGGCACCAAGGTACTGTCCGACCAGGTCAAGATTCGGATTACTTCCAATCCTGGTGAAACCTTTCTGGATCGCATGATTGCTTTGGTCGAGGGCGCGGAACGCCAAAAGACCCCTAATGAGATTGCACTCAATATCCTGATCGCAGGCTTGACACTTATTTTCCTCCTCGCGGTGGTCACGCTACAACCGTACACCGTCTTCAGCATTGCCCAGGCAGGTTCAGGTGCAGTTCCAAGCATCGCAGTTCTGGTCTCCTTGCTGGTCTGCCTGATCCCAACCACCATCGGCGGCCTGCTGTCTGCCATCGGCATCGCCGGTATGGATCGCGTCATGCAGCACAATGTGCTGGCGATGAGCGGAAAAGCCGTGGAAGCCTCTGGCGACGTTAACTCCCTGCTCCTCGACAAAACGGGGACCATCACCCTCGGCAATCGGCAGGCAGTCGAATTCTTGACCGTCAACGGTGTCACCAGTGAAGAGCTGGCCGATGCCGCCCAGTTGTCCAGCTTGGCCGACGAGACTCCGGAGGGCCGATCGATTGTCGTGCTGGCTAAAGAAAAGTATGGCCTCCGGGGCCGTCACATTCCTGAACACGAAGCGACCTTCATTCCATTCTCGGCTTACACCC
>JBGPHY010000883.1:0-2542 GCA_041484625.1 Terriglobia bacterium
AGCACCGCTGACGGCTTCAACGGCATCTGGCAACACCGGACAGGGTTCCAGCTGCCGTTGAGAAAGGTCCCCAGACCTGGTTGTTGCCCAGGATGAAATCTCAGGAACCTTGTTCGCTCTAAAAACAATGCTCATTGCCAAACTCTCTCTCAAAACTTGTGTAGATACCAATGCCCGCCGGGAGAGGGTGGACCGTCGAAGGCGGGCCGGGTGAGGGGCTTTCCTCCTTGCCCACAGCCACAGCTGAAGAGACGGAGTTGACCAGCCCGGGGATGGTGCTGGGGACGGTCGACTACATGAGTCCGGAGCAAGCGATGGGGATGGAACTGGATGCGCGGACGGACCTGTTCTCCTTTGGTGCTGTGCTTTATGAAATGGCCACGGGGACCAGGCCGTTTAAAGGCAACACCTCGGCGGTGGTTTTCAATGCCATTCTCAGCCAGGCCCCCACGCCGCTGGTTCGTTTGAATCCTGCCGTGCCGGACGAGTTGGCGCGGATGATCGCGAAGGCCCTGGAGAAGAACCGGGAGTTGAGATGCCAGTCGGCAAAGGAGATGCTAACCGACCTGAAGTGCTTGAAGCGGGACACCGAGTCCGGCCGAGCGGCCACTGCAGCGGCAGTTGCTGAGCCATCAAGTAAATCAGTCAAGATCGACAAGACGGCAAGAAAATGGAAGTGGGTTCTGGCCGGACTGCTTGTGATGCTCATGGTCGGAGTCGGCGTTACCTGGTTTGCCAAGCGTCGCGTCCAACCACTACCACCGCCTGAGTTGAAGGAAACCAGACTTACGGCCAATCCAACTGATTACGGGGTGATCGCAGCATCTATCTCGCCAGATGGAAGGTATCTGGCCTATAGTGACCGGGGGGGACTGCATCTGAAGCTGATTGAGACAGGGGAGGTGCGCACCATTCCTCAGCCTGAAGGGTCAACGGCTGAGAATACCGACTGGTGGGCCAGCTACTGGTTCCCCGATGGCACCCGATTCCTCGCCACTCGATTTGATGCAGCCGGAAAATATAGCACATGGGTCGTTTCTGTGTTGGGCGGGCCGCCACGCCTACTTCGCGATAACGCCAATTCTGGCATACCCTCGCCGGATGGCTCCCAGATTGTATACATGGCGGGCACCATGATTGGCTACCATTCGACCGAACTCTGGCTAATGGGCGCCCAAGGCGAGAACCCTCGCAAATTCCTGACTGCTCCAGAGGGTGAATCGCTCAATTATCAGGTTTGGTCGCCGGACGGCCAGCGGGTCGCCTACGTGCGATACCACGGCCACGATGCTTCCATCGAGAGCCGTGACCTCAAAGGTGAAGAGCTAACCACAGTTGTTTCCGATCCCAAATTGTTGGCAGAGATCTTTTGGTGGTTCCCGAATGGACGTATGATCTTCACAGCGAAAGAACCTGAACCCAATCAGAACGACTGCAGTCTGTGGGAAATCCAGGTCGATCCCAAGACCAGCCGCCCGCTCAGCCCTCCAAGGCGCATCAACAGGTGGGCTGGAACCTATGTAGCAGTTCTTAATGGCACGACAGACGGAAAGCGGTTGGCTATTATGAGGGCGTCCGAACAGTCAGATGTTTTCGTGGGCGAATGGGAAGCCAAGGGCCGGCCTTTGAAGAATTTACGACGCCTGACGCTCGACGAGCGCTATGATTTTCCCAGCGCGTGGACGAGGGACAGCAAAGCTGTCCTTTTCGATTCTGATCGGAATGGTCAATCCGATATCTTCAAACAGGCGCTTGGTCAGGAGACGGCCGAACCAGTCGTCACTGGGCCTGGCAACAAGCATGATGCGGTTCTGAGCCCCGATGGTTCCTGGATTCTTTATCGGCAAGATGTTGCCGGGGGGAACCAGCGAATTATGCGAGTGCCTACATCGGGTGGGGCACCGGAAATAGTGTTGGAGGGAAAAGGTATCAAAGGCATGAGATGTTCCTCGTTCCCTGCGACCCTGTGTGTTTTAGGCGAAGAGACTCCCGACCGGAAGCAATACATTCTCACAGGGTTTGACCCCATGAAAGGGAGAGGTCGAGAACTCACCAGGGTCACTCTCAAGCAACCGGTCGAAAGCTACTTCTGGGATCTTTCGCGGGATGGGTCGCGGCTCGCTTTTGCCCAAGATCTGCGCGGCAGAGAGAGACGCATCCAGATATTGCCATTGTCTGGAGACGAGACCAGTGAAATCGTCATCAAGCGTGAGATTCAAATGTCGTCGCTAGACTGGGCAACCGATGGCAAGGGGTTTTTTGTTGGGAGCTGCACGCCGGTCGGGGTGCTGCTTTTTGTAGATATGGACGGCGGAACGGAGGTTCTGTGGAAAAGAGAGACGCTCTTTGGTGTGGGCCCTCGGGGCATACCCTCCCCAGACGGCTCCCATCTGGCAATGTTGGGCTGGACCACAGATAGCAACGTGTGGATGCTCGAGAACTTCTGAGGCCTTTCATGATCGGGAAGGCCAATCCCCATGCAAGTCTCGTTTGCCCAGTTCCAACGATCTGCAAAATGGTGCTCTTTTGCCCAACTCGGGAG
>JBGPHY010000884.1:0-2539 GCA_041484625.1 Terriglobia bacterium
AGATGCCTATGGAAACTGAACGAGGAACCTTGGCCGCCATTGACGTTGGAACCAATTCCATTCACTTGGTGGTGGTCAAGGTCAAAGAAAATCACCGGTTTGAGATCCTGACGCAGGAGAAAGAAGTGGTCCGCCTGGGTTCGGGTTCTAAGGATATGAAGGTCCTCAAGGACGACGCCATGAATCGTGGACTCGCAACCTTGAAGCGCTTCAAGCAGATTGCAGAGATCCATCAGGCGGAAGTAAAGGCCGTCGCCACCAGCGCCGTTCGAGAAGCCTTGAATAAGGAGACCTTCATTCACCGGGCACAAGAGGAAGCGGGAGTCCAGGTGGAGGTGATCTCCGGATTCGAAGAGGCCCGTTTGATCTACCTCGGTGTCCTTCAGACCTTGCCGATTCTTGCCAATACGACAGGGATCATTCCCACCAGGTTGCCAGGCTGGCTCTTCAGCTCTTTGACCAACTGCGTCCACTCCATCGGCTCAATGACAGTTACCGGGAGTACCTGGAAGCGGCCAGCCTCCTGCACGACGTTGGCTTCTTCATCTCTCATGCCCAGCATCACCGCCACTCCTATTACATCATTCGAAACTCTGAGTACTTGACCCTCTCTCCAGATAAGGCAATTTCGGAGTTCACTGCATGAATCCGTCGCATGCAGCGGGCCAGTGAGAGGTGGATTGCTCCCCTCAGCCAGTTCCTGGATTGCGCACTGGGCCCCCGCCTGAAGCGTCGGCCATCAGCCGGGAGGGCTGGATTTCCGGGCTCTGCGGTTTGAAGCGGTAGCCCACCCCGATGACCGTGTCAATATACTCAGCAGATCCGGGGCCCAGCTTCTTGCGAATTCGGCGAATATGCACATCCACCGTGCGTGATTCGCCGTAGTAGTTGTATCCCCAAACTGCATCCAGAATCTTCTCGCGCGACTGGACTCGGGCTCCGTTCTGCACCAAGAGCTTGAGCAAACTGAACTCCTTGAAGGTCAGCTTGGGCTCCCGGCCTTCGAACCGAACGACGTAATCGCCAAAGTGAATGTAAAGCCGGCCATCGTCGTAGACTTCAATCCCCTCCGAAGTGACCTCTCTGCGCCGGAAGGCCGACCGGATCCGGGCGATTAACTTCTGTATGCCGAAAGGCTTGGTGATGTAATCATCAGCCCCGAGATCCAAGCCCAAGACCCTATCCGACTCGCTGGCCCGTGCGGTGATAATCAGGATTGGAATTTCCCGGGTTTCCGCATCGCGGCGGAGCATGCGGCAGATCTCATAGCCGCTCAGGCCAGGCAATCCGATATCCAGGAGGATCAAATGGGGCTTGGCCTGGAATGCCAGGTTGAGCCCCTCATCGCCGGTGTGCGCAATCATCACGGAGAAATCTTTTTCCTTCTCCAGGTTGTAACGCAGGGCTTCCGTGATGTCTTTATCGTCTTCAATAATCAGGATGCGCTTCTTCATGGCTTGACATTCGCCCTGGCTTCAGCATGATGGCGGATGTCCTGCCCCTCCACCACATAAATGACGTCCTCGGCGATGTTGGTAGCGTGATCCGCGATTCTCTCCAAGCTCCGGGAAACCAGAATCATGTCCAGGGATTGCTGGATGCAGCGAGGGACTTTGATCATGCAGGCGATCAGCTCGCCGAACACCTTATCCCGGAATTGATCGACTTCGTCATCCCGCAGTACCACCTGACGAGCCAGCTCACTGTCCCGGCGGACAAACGCGTCCAGCGAGTCCTTCACCATTTGCTCGGAAATTTCCGCCATCCGGGGAATGTCGATCAACACCTTGTGGAATGGCTGGGACAGGATGGAGAGAGCCCGTTGGGCAATGTTGACCGCCTGATCGCCCATGCGTTCCAGATCGCTGTTGATCTTCATGGTCGAGGTGATCAGGCGCAAATCCACGGCCATAGGTTGCTGCAGGGCCAGCAATTGCAAAGCACGATCGTCGAGTTCGAGTTGGAGGTTGTTGATCTGGGGCTCAATTTCAGCAATGACCTGGGTGGCGAGAGACTCGTTGCGCTGTTCGAGACTCTCAACGCTCAGGTGGACGGCCTTCTCCACTAAACTGCCCATGGTCAACAAACGCTCTCTTAATTGCTCGAGCTGTTCCTCAAAATGCCGTTGCATTCGAACTCCTTTAACCAAACCGTCCAGTGATGTAGTCTTCTGTCTCCTTGCGAGAAGGGGTTGTGAACATCTTTTGGGTCTTGTCGTATTCAATCAATTCACCGAGAAGAAAGAAGCCGGTATAATCGGAAACGCGAGCAGCCTGCTGCATATTATGGGTGACAATTACGATGGTGTACTGCTTCTTCAGTTCGAAAATCAGTTCCTCGATCTTGGCAGTGGAAATGGGGTCAAGTGCGGAAGCCGGCTCATCCATTAAAAGGATCTCTGGCCTGACCGCCAGAGACCGGGCGATGCACAGCCGCTGTTGTTGCCCCCCCGACAAAGAAAAGGCCGAGCGGTGCAGGCAGTCCTTGACTTCGTCCCAGAGAGCCGCGTCTCGAAGGCTCTTTTCGGCGGTTTCCTCCA
>JBGPHY010000885.1:0-2535 GCA_041484625.1 Terriglobia bacterium
CGCCACATCATCCCGTAAGGCCGGTCAATATTGCCGACCCAGATCGAGGCACTCCCGTCCGGATTCTTCACGGTGGCAAAATCGACCGGGGAAACCGTCATCCAGTTGTGTGAAACTGGAAAGTTGAATTCAATCCCCCAAGCTACCCATGCCCCTCGGAAGGCTACCTGCGCGTACTTGATTGACGGGTTGGCATAGAACATCTCCCGACCGCTCATCTTGTCGACGCAACTGTAAAGCCGGCCACCTAGGTCCGGTAACACTATGACTCTGAGGTACTCATTCTCGAGATTCAGGGTCCGCCAGACCTTGTCGACTCTACGGTCCGTCAAATTCTCGCGCGTGGTATAGGGATAGGTGATGAAACTCCTCAGACGGAAAAGGTCGAAGGGGGGATTCACGTCGGGTGGGCCTTCAACATAGGTGGGCAGTGTGAGCGTCCCCTCCCAGACCTTGACCTCTGGCTGCGCTCTTGCATCCGCCATTCCACCGACACCGAAAACGAGTAAGAGAAACAGTAACAGGCCTGTGCCACAATAGGTTCTTCGCATTTGTTACTTAGAAAATCCAATCTTTGGCAGTCACGCTGACCGCGTCGTTTGCGGGAAGCGCGGGCTTTTGAATCCACGAAAAACCCACGGCTCGCGGCAACCGCCGCCGCCAATGCGCTCACCGTGGTTACCACTGCTATTTTCCTCGGCGGTTACACTGCAAATCTCTTCAACAAGCTCTCCAGGTTTTCCGAGAGGATCTTCCGCTTTTGTTCGTCACTCAAAAACGAGTTGCGAATTCGGGCAAGTACCGTTGCTGGACAATTGATGGAGAAGTCAGAGCCGAAAAGGACGCGGTCCGGCCCAATAGTCTTCACTGCGTATTCGAGCATCCCCATCCGGTCATGACCGTAGCCGGATGTATCCAGATAACAGTTCGGATGTTTGGCGACTGATTCGATCCGTTTGAATATATCTTTGTATTCATCGCCATCGCCAAAATGAGGGAAGACGATAGTTGCCTTCGGGAATTTTTCGATGATGTAATCCATCTCGCCGAGTTCCGTGTGAACATCCAGGATCATCCCCATCTTGACGACCTGGTCCACCAGCAGTTCAAACTCTTTGATGGTGTATTGGTAGGGAACGGTGTAGTTGCACAGTTCCCCTACCCACACAAACCCCAGTTGCTTCCGGCAGAACTCGATCTCTTTAAGCGCTTCGTCGATGAAGAGGGGATTTACCACGCAGGCGCCCAGGAATCTTCCCTTGTACTTCTCCACGTAACGGGCCACCTCACGGTTGCCGGCAGTAAATTCCGCCGGTGTTCCCTTCAACTGTGAGCGCTGGGAGTTAATGATGCCGCGTTCGACGCCGGTTTGGTCCAGGTAGGCCACAAATTCCGAAAAATTCCGGGTGACTGTATGCCATTGCCAGAGTTCCCCGCTTTCGGCAGGGCAATGCAAATGAGCATCGAAGGTACGGCAGGGTTCCTGAGGGGCACTACCGTGCGGTTTTGCGCCTGCTTGCTCACTTGCGATCAAGGCTCCCGCAAAGCCCGGAGCCAAGAGCGCACTGGAGACGAGGGTAGTGCTCTGTTGCAGGAACCGGCGACGATGGTGCGGATGCGGGTGGGGATGCGAATGAAATAGACTCATAGCTGGACTCCCTCCAAAGAATCTACCTTCTCATTTCTGTCGTCCTCGTTTTCCTCGATGAGCTTGCGAGTTCCCCTGCCAGGAACGAGAACGACGACCATAATCAAATTAGGCGAGAGAATCAGATGACTTCATCCAAGGTCGCCCTCCGGGCAAGAAGATCCTCGAGGCATTATGGCAGAGTTTCACTTCGAGCCCAAGATGCCGGGTACCCAGCGGAGGGCATTCTCGCGATACAGCTTGCGCAGGACTTGTTCCGGTAGCCCCAACCCTTCGATTTTGCGGCCTCGCCAGTCGAGAGTCTCAAGGGTGGCAAAGTACTTCCAGTCGCGATCGTAATCCGACTCCCACTGTTGGATCGTTTCCTTCGGATCGTCCCAGGATCGCAATTCCCGGTCAGTTGCATAGAGTACCCGGTCCTGGTACTTGACCAGGAAATTACGCACCTTTTCCCTGGGCTGAAGCATGAGGTGCTCGACTCTGGCTGCCGTGTCGACCACAAAATTCGGGTAGCGATCCAAGCGCTTGGCGATTTCCAGAACGTCGCTCTCCATGCTCCCCAGGTGACAACCCACTACGCGCAGTTTCGGATTGCGTTTCAGCATGCGGTCCCGGGCGGCAAGGATAGTGGCTTTGTCCGGGCGGTCCGCATGGCCATACATGTGCCAGACCGGATTCTCCTTGTAGTAGCCGTAATCCGGGCTGTTCGGATCCAACGGCTTCCAGGCGGCATCGGGTTCCGCGATGTGAGCATAAAGCGTTTTGCCGCGATCAGCCATGAATTTGAAAATGGGATCAAAGACCGGGTTGTCGGGCATCAGGTACTGGCCGTCTTTGGCCTTCAGGTTCATCCCGATGCTTTTGTAGATCTTGACAGCGATGGCGCC
>JBGPHY010000886.1:0-2534 GCA_041484625.1 Terriglobia bacterium
AGAGACGGGGAAGGCGCCAGCAAGTTCGTGGAGATCACCGTGACCGGTGCCGACAGCGAGGCCAATGCCACGCGCATTGCGAGGAGCATTGCCAACTCCCCTCTGGTGAAGACCGCTCTGGCAGGGGAAGATGCCAACTGGGGGCGGATTCTGTGTGCCGCCGGTTATTCCGGCGTGACTTTCGACCCCAACCGGGTGGACATCCGGATCGGCGATCTGCCGGTGTGCAAGAACGGCACCGGCATCCAATTTGATGAGGCCGTGGCAAAACAAATCCTCAGCCAACGCGACATTCAAATCCAGGTCGACATCCATGCCGGCCTGGCCTCTTCAGTGATGTGGACGTGCGACTTCACCAAGGAATACATCCACATCAATGCCGACTACCGGACCTAAGGAAACCGCATGCTTTTTGCCTTGACTGAGGAACTCAAGAGACGGCTTTCCGAGCATGTCTTATCGAACTATGGATATCGCCTCTCTCAAATCGTGGCCGAGCTACCGCCCAAGGTGGAATTGGGCGACCTGGCTTTCCCGTTCTGCTTTGAGTTAGCAAAGTCCCTCAAGAAGGCTCCGCGGCAGCTGGCCATGGAGATTGTTGCAGGGATCGGCATATTGCCTGGGGTTGCCCGGATGGAAGTCGCGGGGCCCGGCTACATCAATCTATTCTTCCAAAGAGACCGTTACCTCAAGAACCTCTTCCAACCTGCCCCTGCTGCGGAGGAGTCCCATGCCGGAGCTGCTTCCGAGAAAATAATCCTCGAGCACACTAACATCAACCCCAATAAAGCGGCGCACATCGGCCACTTGCGTAATGCCGTGCTGGGTGACACTTTCGCCAGGCTTCTCCGCTCGAGCGGCGAGGTCGTGGAGGTGCAGAATTACATCGACGACACCGGCGTCCAAGTGGCTGACGTCGTAGTGGGGTTCCAATACATTGAGAAGATGAATCTCGAGAAGGTTCAGGCCATCACCGAGAAATTCGACTACTTTTGCTGGGACCTCTATGCCCGGGTCTCATCCTTCTATGAGCAGAACTTCGAAAACCAGGCCCTACGTGGGAAGACTCTTCGCCTGATCGAAGAGGGCGGCAATGAAGCAGCGGAACTGGCCCGCCACATTGCCGACCGGATAGTCCGCTGTCACCTGGAGACGATGAGCCGCCTCGGCGTCCAGTACGACCTGTTGCCCAAAGAAAGCGACATCCTGCATCTGCACTTCTGGAATCATGCTTTCGATCTGCTTAAGAAAACTGGAGCCATCCACCTGGAGGACTCCGGGAAGAACAAGGGTTGCTGGATCATGCGCGTCGGCGATCAGGATCTCGATGCAAAAGGGAAGGAAGAAATCAGACAGGAATCGAAAGATTATGAAGAAGACAAGATCATTGTCCGCTCCAATGGGACGGTCACTTACGTGGGGAAAGACATTGCTTATCAGCTCTGGAAGTTCGGCCTGCTGGGCATGGATTTCTACTACCGCCCCTTCTATCGTTATCCCGACGGCCACATTCTCCACATGACTCATTCGACGGGCAACAACCAGCAAGGGGATACAGTTTTTGGCTGCGGGACTCGAGTGTACAACGTCATCGATTCCCGTCAATCCTATTTGCAGAACATCGTCATTGCGGGATTGCGGGCCCTGGGTTACCAGGGACAGGCAGACCGATCGACTCATTTTTCCTATGAAATGGTCGCTCTTTCTCCCCGCTGTTGCGAGGACCTGGGAGTCCAGTTGTCGGAGGAGGACCGGAAACGCCCCTACGTGGAAGTCTCCGGGCGCAAGGGATTGGGAGTCAAAGCCGACGATCTCATCGACACCTTGATTGAGAGATCCCTCCAGGAAGTGAAGAGCCGGCACAGCGATTTGAGCGAGGCAGAGATCCGGGAGATTAGCGTTTCGATTGCCGTCAGTGCGCTTCGCTACTTTCTCTTGAAGTTCACACGGAATTCGGTGATTGCCTTCGATTTCAAGGAAGCGTTGAGTTTTGAAGGGGAAACGGGCCTTTATGTCCAATACTCCGTGGTGCGCGCCAACAACATCTTTCGCAAGATCCGGGAAGATGATCCCACCTGCACGGCCGAATCAATCCTGCTGTTTGTGCAAAACGACCTCGGACGGTCCTTTCCTGCCGAAAGAATTGAGCATGAATTCTGGAGACTAATCTACCTGGCTTGCCAACTCGAATCGACGGTCAAGCTGTCCATTCAGACCTCCGAACCCGCCAGTGTGGCCAAGTATCTTTTTAATCTTGCCCAAGGCTTCAACCTCTTTTACCACCGCCACAGAATCATCACCGACCCGGACCCACTCCGGAAGCGCTTCCTCCTGGCCTTGACTCAGATCATTCGAGACACCCTGGAAACAGGACTGGGGCTACTGGGAATCTCTGTGCCGGAGCGAATGTAGCTGGACATTTGGCATCGTAGGAATGTCTGGAAAACATTGCTTGTGACAGACATGGCTTACCTGCCGCGTCTCGGTTTGAAAGAACTGCGCTGAAGGCGCAATACAGACCACTATCTCTCCCT
>JBGPHY010000887.1:0-2532 GCA_041484625.1 Terriglobia bacterium
GCCAAGACTTGGTCTGCGGATGCACAACCCGTGCAGGTTGCCAACTTGAATTTGAGGGGCGTCCCCTGCGTCGGAGGCAAATGCGTTGCTTGGAGAGCCACTTTTGTCTCGGCTCAGCTCAGGAAGGCGCTCACCTATACCTTTTCTGTCGTCAATTCGCCGGGGGTCATCCATGAGGGAGCCATGGCCGGACGAGACGAACCATGGTCCGGGCCGACAGGGCAGTCGCGCCCATTTATTTATCAGATGCTGAAGGTGGACTCCGACCAAGCTTACCAAGCGGCAGTCAAGGAGAGCGCCCCCTACCTGAAAAAGCACCCTGACTTGCCAGTGCAGTTCATGTTGGAGTTTACTGGGCGTTTTCCGATGCCTGCCTGGCGCGTGATGTGGGGGGAGACCATTGGCTCCAGCAACTACTCGGTTTTTGTTGACAGTATTTCCGGTAAATATCTCCAGACATTACACTGACCGGGTAATTGGTCCCATTTATCCGGCTGGAAGTGTCCAACTACCTTGGCTCATGGCACATCGTTTTCATTCCAGTATGCTTCCCAGTTGGACCGAGTCTCCTCTAATCAAAACGAACGATTAATCCTTCGAGTCTGGGCTGGGTCTCCAATCTTCAATGGGCTGGTCCAGAGGCGGCGGACTGAGATGATACGGCTCGACGGAGTCGTCTGGCGACTTCGGTACGCATTGTCTCCGCTTCCTTCTTCTGGAAACCAAGGCGCTCCCGAGCCAGCTTCTTCAGATCTTGCTCCGTCCAATTGGCGCGCATCAGACCTTCAGAAGAATGCGAGTTCGACCCAAGAAGCAAATGACCAATTTCGTGAACCATTCCACATCCAATGACTTGCATTTCAGAAACGAATCCCGTTCTGGCAAGCTCGTCTGCCTTCTTCTGGAAGACTGTGGCATAAATTCCACCCTCGGGGGAAGGCAAGGCGAACCCAAGCGTGGTTTTGTGAAATCCTCCTCTGGTCGCAGCAGCGCCCGGGAGAATCCGCAAGAAGATGTCTGTGGGGCCGGATTCCTGGCAGACCGGCAGTTGCTCTGTGGAGCGGATAGGGCAATTAAACCATTCTGAATCAATTCCCACATCTTGAAACATCTCAGAAGCTCTCTTTTCAGCCCGTTCTAGAAGTCCAGGCGGCAGCCCAGCCCAGTCGAGGACCTTCACTCTAATCTTGAGAGTCGTCTTTAGTACACCGTTTGTTTCTGTTGCAGCAAATTTTGTCCAGCTTCCCAAAAAGAAGATACTCAGCAAACAAGACGTCCAATTGGATCCAGTCATGGCATTCACCTCGTTTGGAATTTGGCGGTGAAGCCACTCTGGATTAGGCGAACAGCTACCTCAATGCTCTGCCGGTGAACTGAATATGATCAGATAGGGAACTTGCCATGACCCGGCAACTCTTTTAAATTGCGTGATTTGGCTGTGCAGGTGACCTGCCCCAGTCGCGTCTTGCATCTGCCTCTTAGGAGATGCTAAGCTTTACGCACGTCGCTACAGCTTTCGTATTTAAGAAACATCGCTCTCTTGTCACCGAATGAGAATTAAAGGCTCAGGGAATTGGTGACCGCTTGAGGCTCATAAGGCAGGGAGAAGACATGGCTGTTTCGCTCAATCACGTCAGCTTTTGCAAGTGCTTATTTGTAGAGAAGGGTTTAGTTCTACTGTGAGAGAACAAAAGCCAGCCGAGGTCATTCGATTTGGGCTATTTGAAGTCGATCTCCGCTCCGGTGAACTACGCAAGAGCGGGCTGAAGATTAAGCTGCAGCAGCAACCCCTTCAAGTGCTGGGCCTGTTGCTCGAGAAGCCGGGCAAGTTGATCACAAGGGAAGAACTGCAAAGGAAGTTGTGGCCGGCTGATACCTTTGTGGATTTTGACCACAGCCTCAATGCAGCGATCAAGAAGCTGCGCCAAGCATTGGGGGATACCGCCGACAATCCGCTCTTTGTCGAGACTCTGGCTCGCCGGGGATATCGATTTATTGCGCAGGTCGACCAAACAGATCGATCCTCCATCCCCGAAGAGCCAGCGTTGAGGGTCATTGCCATAGATGAGGCACGGGCCCGACTTTCAGCGAACCTGAGGGAAGAGGAACCCTCAACAAAGGAAAAGTCGCGGTGGAAGCGCAGAATTGGCTTGGCTATAGCCTTAGTGCTGGCTGTCGGCGCCGTCGCCTGGTTTCAATTCTTCCGTCCAGGAAACAAAACCGCAGCGCCACCACCCAGAGTTATTCCTTTTACTAGTTTTCCAGGGGTTGAAACCCACCCGCTTTTTCTCCCGATGGGAATCAATTGGCCTTCGCCTGGAACGGTGAAACGGGCGACAATTTTGATATCTATGTCCAGCTCATTGGTGCCGGAGCACCGCTACGGCTGACCCATCACCCCGATGACGACCTTGCCCCGGCCTGGTCACCCGATGGCCACTACATCGCCTTTGCTCGCCAATCTGAAACAGGCGCTGGCATCTTCCTGATTCCAGCCCTGGGAGGCCACGAACGCAAGCTGGCCGATTGGCA
>JBGPHY010000888.1:0-2532 GCA_041484625.1 Terriglobia bacterium
AAATGATGTTTGGCAGAGAATTTACCTCAACAAACGAGTCGTGCAGACATGCCCAATGCGCAGGCCTGTGCCAGCCGAGAGTTGGCGTGGCAGACCAACTCTCGGAAATGGTTCCCCGCGCGACAACCCTGAAAAGGGTTGGATTTAATGCGATGCAACCCCTTCAGGGTTGGCGTTTTTCCCTTGTGTCCCGGGTCCCAGGGTAGGTGCGTCCAGCACCAACTCTGGGCTGATCAATTTGACCGCTTCGCGGTTCCCTCGACGATTCAGGGAGGAAGTCGCTTCTTCTGATAATCCACGGCTAATCCTGTAGGGCGGTTGTGTCAACCGCTAGCGCTGGATCAACGCCACATCCATTTAGGAAGATTCCCCCTTAGTAGAAAGGGGGAAAGGCGGTCGCAGACCGCCAGGGGGTTGTCCCTGTGAAGAAGATGCCGGGCAGATGCCGGCGGAGACATGCCCAGGCGGTTGAAACCGTCACCCCCTTTCAAGAGAGCCTTTCATGCCCCTTCCAGGGGCACCACGTCCCATGAAAATGGGGGCGTAACGCTCGAGGTGATCATTAGTGCAAGATCAATTGGGTCATACTCGTCCTCGTTCTCGTCGTCGTACTCGGGAAGGTTCTTTGTCGAGGACGAGCACGACGACGAGGACGATTTTCAGAGGAGAATCAGGAGGGTATTCAAATGCTGAAAGCTCTGATTAGTTTTTTCCTGTTGGCTATCGGGACTGTCTTGGCGGGTACGGTCTGGTGGCTGTTTGGCGAGGGGGTGGGTGGTAACCTTGACGCATTGCCGGGAGCCTTGAAGTCTGCCCGGTCTTCGGAGATTCGACAGGCCTCGGGAAGTCGAAAGGGTCCCCTTGGCGCGACCCGGACCAACACTGCTTCGGCGCTATCCTCCGCCTCCCTGACTCTCGCACTGGGAACTGACTCCAAAGGGCAAGGTCAGGCTACCGGAAAACTCGTGGATCAAGCGGGTATTCCCATAGCCGGGGCGCCCATTCAACTGAAAATCACACCCCTGGAAGGGCCGGGATTCTATGCGGATTACACAATCACCGGGACCGTTCCTGCCGGCGCTCAGATGGCCAAGGCAGAAATCTACGCCAATCCAGGACCCTCTGATTTGTCCCTTTATAAGGTCAGCTACCTCGAGGAGGAGGAAACCATCAACCGCGTACCGAACGGTGACTTTACTTCCGGCTGGGGTAGGTGGGGGGTTTGGGGCACAGGCTCATTCCTTCTCGAACCCAGCGATCATGGATCAGGTCAAAAACTCCACATAACAGCCAAAGCAGATCAATGGGTAACGGGAGTCAGCGCTTTCTTCCCTGTGACAGACAATGCAAACTTCACCGCGACCTTTTCAGCTCGCATTGCCCCCTTCTCGAAGGGAAACGTTGCCTTTGCCGTCGGGTTCTTGGACGCGCAAGGTACCCACCCAACTATCCAACCGGAGTCCACCTCCATGGCCCTGTCTGCCGAGACGGCCAGCGCAGGAATCGTCCGCTTCAACCTGGCTGGGCTTCCCGGTTCGAGCATGCAGCTGGATGCCAGCTATGCGGGTGACGCCGCTCATTCCAGCGCCTCCGCTTCCTTGAATCATCATCCGCTGCCCACAACCCTTGAGCTCTCGCCGGCCCCGGATCCCCTGTATTCCGGCGAGGCCCGGCCATTCGCCGCCACCGTCAAGGACCAGTTGGGCAACCTCATTTCCACTCCAACCTTAACCTGGTCAGTTTCTCCCCCATCGCTCGGAACGGTGAACCCGGATGGAACATTTATCGCTGGGAATAGCACGGGCAGCGGCACAGTCACCGTCACGGCGGGCTCCATTTCCGCTAAGACAACCGTTTCTGTTTATGTTCCGGTTCCGATGTCCCTGGAGCTCTCGCCTTCCAGCGATTCCCGGTATTCCATGCAGATCAGGCAATTCATGGCCACGGTGGTGGGCCAATTGAGAAGAGCCATCCCCAATCCTGCCATCACCTGGTCCGTCTCCCCCGGTTGGCTGGGAACGATCAAACCGGATAGATCGTTTACCACCGGCAAACATACCGGGCAAGGCGCCATCACCGCCACCATCGGTTCTCTTTCTGCCACGGCGACCGTCTCCGTAACCGAAACTGACCGAGAGATTGGGTTCACTCCCTTACACCAGCAATTCATAGTTTATGCAGGATTCGATGGTTCCAAGGACTACATGGATCTATTCAAACCTGACGCCCCCTGGCAAAAGGCCAGCAGCCGGCTTCAGGCTTTCAAGTTGTTTGCAGAGTTCCTGACCTGGGGAACTGACGAGGAACTGAAACAAGTGGTGGATTCATTGAACCAAAGGGGGATTGCCATTGGCTTCCAGGCTGAGCCCTTTAACGCGGGCGCTAGTTGTCCTCTGCGCGAAGGGTTCAACACGCAGCTGGACACTAATAAACGCTGGGCAGAGAGGATTAAGGCCGCCGGCGGAACACTCCGCTTTATAGATATGGACTCTCCCTACTTCCGCGCCAGCCTTTCCCCCATGCCGCCTGATG
>JBGPHY010000889.1:0-2530 GCA_041484625.1 Terriglobia bacterium
ATGCAGGACAAGCCGGTGGCCCTGAACACAGCAGCCACATGTGCTTTCATCTCCCGCCAGTCGCTGCGATACACATAGGGAGGCAGCACCATGAGCCCGCTGCATCCTTTCCCGGCGGCAGCGCGGGCGTACTCGACCGCGCCCTGGGTACTGAGTGAGGAAACTCCCGATATCACAGGGACTCTGGAACCCACAGAATTAACACAGGTCTGTATAATTTCCAGTTTTTCTGGCGCTGTCAGTGTCGCTCCTTCCCCCAATGATCCACCCACTACAACACCGTTGCACCCGCTATTCACCAGCCAGGCGACGTGCTTTGTGATGAAATTGTGATCGACGGTCAAGTCTTTTTTGAAACAGGTGGTGAGGGCCGGGATGATCCCTTCCCATTCTAGTGTATCTTTCATGTTCTTCCTTTTGTTCTGCTTCTAGCGGGAATCGGAGACTTCGGGCATCTCGACGAAACTTGACAAACGAGCCGGAAAGATCGGAGGACGAACCGACTCCATTCCCCAGCCGAAGAGAAATTGAGTGGCTGTTCCACAGATTCGCCCCTGACAGGATCCCATGCCGCAGCGCGTCTGGAGTTTTGCATCGCGCCATGAACCAAAGCGTCTCAGAGAATCAAAGGTGACATCTTCGCAACGGCAGACGATTGTTTCTGGCGCAGACAACCACTTAAGTTCATCTCGCAAGTGAAAACTCTCTCTGAGCAGAGTTGAAAACGTCCTGAACCTTTGTCTTTTCCTGAACAGGCAGCCCGCCTCTTGATGTCTGCCGACAGCGGCGTATCCGGCGATCTGACCTTCAATCAAAGAAAGCTCGAGCCCTCCAACTCCGGTGGTCTCGCCGGCACAGAAGATTCCTTCGACTGAGCTTTCCTGCCACTCATTGACCCACACCGAGTTTTCCTCGATCCTGCAACCCAGCAGAAGAGCCAGTTCAAGATTTGGAACAATATTAAATCCACAGGCTAAATAATCGCAAGATTCGACAATTACCTTTTTCCCATGCTGCAGGGTAACACTTTCCAACTTCTCACGACCCTTTGCCGCCAGAGGCCAGCAGCCTGTCAGATATGGGACACCACTCAGGTCTCTCTTCAGGGCCACAGCTCCAATGAGCTTGCCCGGATACTTCCAGAGGCTCACTCCAAAACCAAAGAGACCCATCCAGTCCGCCTGTTCAGCCATTAGCCTGATTACCGCCCCTTTCATCCTCAGGTAAGCCGCCACGGCCAACAGGAGGGGTCCACTACCAGCGACCACGACTTGCTTGCCCCTGATGGGCATTCCCGATTTGACGAGGGCTTGTAGCCCTCCTGCTCCCATTACGTTGGGAAGTGTCCAGCCAGGAAAGGGCAGGAAGCGCTCTCGCGCCCCATTCGCCAGGATCAGCTTGTCATAAGCCAGAATATGCAGCTCATCAAACGTCTCGGCATTTAAAACACCTTTGGCAGGCTGATGGGTCACTTTAGCTCCACCTATCCAGTCGACACTACTTCCTTCCAACTGATGGAGCCACTGGGCTGCTATTCTGGACCCTGGCCTCGACTGCTCTCCCCGCCAGATCTGTCCCCCAGCTGAAGGATTATCATCAACCATCCCGACTCGCAAGCCACTCTTTGCCGCGCAAGTCGCCGCGGCGATTCCCGCAGGCCCTCCACCCACAATCAAAACATCGAATTCGTGATTAAGGCTCATTGGTGCTTACCTGCATTTCAGGCTGACAGAGGGTCTGACAACTGCGGCACTGGCTGCGACCGTTGATGGTTACACGACATTCAAAGCAAACTCCCATCCCGCAGAGCGGACCTCGAGGCTCGCCGGTAACGGACTTACGAAAGGCTGCAACACCGGCCGCAGACAGCGCCGCGGAAACCATGCAACCGGTGGGGACAGTTAAGACGATCCCATTAACGCTCAGCGTAACTGTTTCAGACATGGGCCTTAGCTTTCATGATTCTGGAAGGCAGGTATGGCTCGATGGGGATCCGCGGCGTTCGCCGGAGAAGTTGGTCTACCAATAGCTTTGCTGTCCCCAAGGACGTGGTAATCCCGAGTCCTTCATGCCTCGTCGCCAGATAGAGATTTTCTACCTTCGGACAGGGGCCAATCAAAGGCAGCATGTCCGGCGTGGCGGCCTGGAAGCCTGTCCAAACTCGGATGGTGGAAAGATCCGCCAGTGCCGGCATGTATTCCCGTGCCCGTGCCAGCATCCGACATAAAATCGGGTAGTCGACCCGTGTATCCTCAGCGTCATATTGTCTGGAAGAACCAATCAGGAGCTGACCGGTGGGGCGAGGCTGAACATTAAACGCCACAGAATCCGCCTGGGTCAAGTGGGCACTCTTCAAATAGCCCAGTTCCAGCAACTGGTGGTTCAGAAATCCCGGGTAGCGGTCGGTGATCACCAAGTGCCCCTTCCGCTTCCGGACCTCCAAACCCGCTGTCAACAATGGCACCCAACTACCAACGACGTTAATCACCGCCCCAGCGTGAAGGAAGGAACCGTCACTGAGCCTTGCACC
>JBGPHY010000890.1:0-2530 GCA_041484625.1 Terriglobia bacterium
ACGTTCATATGCGGAGTCATTTGAGGCAGCAGGATTTCCCCTGCTAAATGGTTGCAGGGTCTATTAAGGTACGTTGCCTCACCTACCGACAAATGAATCATGCTGCCGGTTTGGTCCTGCAGAGGCAGAACCAAGTTCGGAAAGCTCTTAGTCCTAAAAGCTGAAGGTTCGGACAGGTCATGAACAACTTCGCCGAGCATAAATTCTCCTCTATTTTACTGACAGTGGTTATCGCCTTGTTGGCTTGCTGGTCCGGTGAAGTCCTGGCCAACGATGTGAAGTTGGCTTGGGACGCTGCCACCTGGTCGGGAGTCGCTGGTTACAAAGTCCACTATGGAACGGGGTCGCGGACCTATAAGACTTCGATCGATGTCGTCAATGTGACCAGTTACACGATCACTGGCCTGACCAACGGGACTTATTACTTTGCTGTGACGGCCTACGATACTTCCGCAGTTGAGACTGGCTATTCCAATGAAGTCTCAACATCGATCGGCACTTCCGGCACGGGATGCGACGTCAATGGAGACGGCTCCGTCAATATCTTCGACTTGCAGGCAATTGATAATGCGATTCGTGCCGGTGACAATTCGGCGCGTTTCGACATCAATCACGATGGCGGTGTCAATATTTTTGATATTCAAGTCCTCGACAGTGTCATTCGGGGGTTGAGGGGCTGCCCATAATGTTACGACAAACCACCCACGCCTATAGGGACAGGACGCCTATGATCTTCGGTGTCTTCAGGAAACTAATTCTTACGATGTCTTTGAAGGAGATACTGTGCTTCTTCTGTATTTGCTGTCTTCCGACGTTAGTCCAAGCGCAAAGTGCCCAAGTAAAAGTCGGAACGGCCAGTGGGGCACCTGGAGCCAGTGTTAGCCTCTCCCTCAGTCTCACGCAGGGTGCGACGACAATCACAGCACTGCAGCTCGATTTGACGCCGGCTTCAGGGCTTTCCTTCGTTTCTGTCAATGGAACTCAGGGCTCCGCGAATGCAGGTAAGACTGTTTCGGGAAGTGTGGTCGCCGGCAGCGTTAGGGTACTGGTCTATGGTGGCACAACAGCGATACCGTCTGGTTTTGCAACCGTAACACTCAGCATTGCTGGGGGGACTCCACCCGGCACTCTGACCGTCGGAATTACTGGAATCCTGGCTTCGGATGCTTCTGCAAACCCGGTATCGTGCTCCGGGTCGGGAGGTTCGGTTACTGTAAGTGGAGAAAACAAAAATAGCGACACAACACCGCCAACTATCTCGAATGTAACGAGCAGCAGCATTACCTTAACAGGGGCCACGGTCAGTTGGACCACAAACGAGGCAAGCGACACTCTGGTGGAGTACGGAACCACAACACTCTATGGCAACTCAACCGGTGCAAATCCGACTTTGGTCACGAACCATTCGGTTGCATTGACTGGGCTAAAGAGCGGGACCACCTACCATTACCGGGTAACATCCAAGGATGCTGCGGGGAATCCGGCGACCTCCAGTGATTATACCTTTACGACCTTGGGAGACCGCCTGCCAGCTCCTACGAACGTGATAGTACGATAAAGGCAGGTGAAGGGGAATCCTCTATCTGCCTGCTGCGGCTCTTCTGAAAATCGAGCTTTAGAACCGGCTTCGAAAACCGGTGGTGTCGCTGCGCTCGACCATCGGCTAATGGCTCGGAACCCTTCGGGTTCTGACGAAGAGTCGCTGCCGGCCCTGAAGCCTTCCCGTGGGTGTCGTTCGCTCCGCTCAACCCACGGCTATTCAAATGAATTCCCTTCGGGGATTGGAGAATGTCCAAACTCCAGGCCTCCTTTTGTAAGGGGGAATACCTTCATCCGCAGATCGTGGGCCATAGACAAGCATGTTGTTTTCACCAAGACCAGAAGCCCTGAGGGTTCTCCGACATCCGTTGGGGAAAAGCCCAGCACTTTAGATTGCAGTCGTTTCCTTCCACAACCACTGCCGCGGCATATCCAGGTCCAGGATTCAGGTTCCTCATCGACCATCTCTGCATTTCAGCGGGATTTTCCTTTACACAAAGCAGTTTTGCAGGTTCCCCTGGCACCACGGACACCGCGAACTGATCCAAAGGCAGGGTCAGCCCTTCGCCACGGGCTTTGACAAAAGCCTCCTTTCGCGTCCAGCACAAAAAGAAGGCCTCAGTCTGTACATCAGCCCTGAGGGCGCGCAGGGCGCGCACCTCCGTGGGAGAAAAGAACCTTTCCGCAATCTGCGACTCATCTTGCATTGCGACAATTCGTTCTATATCCACTCCTATCTGCCCGCCTTGACCAAATGCGAAGAGAGCCATCTCATGGGAGTGAGACAAATTAAACCGGAAGGCTTCTTCGTCAGGTCCGCTTGCCAGAAAGGGCTTACCATACCGATTGTATGTGAAGTCTAAGATGGCCGGGTCCCGATCCAAGTAGTTCCCGATCAAGACCCGGAGAAGTCCCCGACAGATTACGAATCGGTTTCGATCCCGCCAGAAGTGGAATTTGTCTGCCCGTTCGCGTTCTGTTTCCGAGAGGA
>JBGPHY010000891.1:0-2527 GCA_041484625.1 Terriglobia bacterium
CTGGAAAGGAGATCCGGCGGCAAACTGAGAAACCGAGAATTTGCCTTGCGCCGGTACTTATTTCATCCTATCGGATCCCACCATCCCGAGGTCCATCAGTTGCAGCATCAGGTCGACAACGAGTTCACTGGTGTAGGGACTGCCCCGATACTCAAATCCACCTTTTCGTTCCAACCAAGGGTCAGCAATCGCTTCGGTAAGAGATCCCTGATAGGGCCCATCTGTAACCTCAGTGTAGAAGTTCAGTTGCAGAACGCGTTGCGCCAGGGCACTGAACAACGGATCTCCAGTCATTTGGGCTAGGCGGGTCAGACACTGTATCTTGCGGTTGTGATAGTTGTACACGGAGTACTGGTTATAGTGCTGCTGTTCGCTGTGAGCGCCTTGTGTCGGGCTCTTCACCCAGCTCAACTGCTTGGGGCACCAGTACAAAAGCGCGTAGTAGGCATTGGCGACAGCCTGCTCCAGGCATTCCCGATCTCGCGTTCGGTCGTACTTGTTCAGCCAGTATTCGACCACTCCGTAGATGCTGTCTTGCTCAAAGTCATTGGGCGGAAGATCCGGATGTGCGCCGGTATACCAGAACCGGCCCTCTACGTTCGTCCGCAAGAACTTCTCCATACCTTCGCTGACCTTGAGGTAATGCGGGTCGCCAGTGATCTCAGAGATGATCGGCAGTGAAACCAGGGCCCGTGCGCTGACAACGGAGTTGGATCTCTCCCCGCTGTCGACATCCACGATCTGTGGCAACCCGCCGTCTGAATTCTGTTGGGCGATCACCCAGTTGGCAGCGGCGACAGCAGCCTTGTACCAATCCTGGCGGTCCAGCCCTTCATGCTGCTTGACCCGTTGCCACGTTTGCAGAATGTAGCGGGCCGCCCACGCATTCAGGTCCACCTTGTAACCCTTGTGGTCCCAGTCCCAACTGCAGAAGCCCTCCGCTTCGCCACGCTTCTTGAAGAACCATGCCGTGTTGATGACTCCGTACTGCGGCTTCGTCGGATCGCTCTGCTGTCCCCTAAGCGCAAAATCGATCTGCTCCATGGCCCGCTGGCGCCACTCCTTGTCGCCAGTCATCTCGTAGAGCCGATACTCGAAGTAGGCGTAGTAGGGGTTACTGGCAATGTAGACGAAGGGCGTTCCCTCATGATGCTCGTATCCGATCCCAGGTTTCCAGCTCGACATCTTCTTGCGCCCTTCGACAGCGATGCGAAAAGCCTCCTCAGGTGCCCGTACAAACAACGTTTCGTCTACCTTGTAGTGGTTGACCTTCATCCAGGCATTCACCAGGCCGGTAATCACACGGGGAAATCCACCAGCATCGCTGAAGAACAGCTGGAGGGGGTGCTCATACTCGACTTGCGGCGAGAGCATGCCACCCCCTGCGCGGAACTGCGGCGGCGTCACGCCGTCCTTGAAATGAAAACTCGTGTTGCCGGTCCATGTGGTGGGATTGAGGTAGTCGAAGCTGGCATCAATGGCAAACATCACCACAAGTGACAGATCGGGCCGGTAGATCAACGCCGCTGGAACCCCGCAGTAGCGCATCGGGACGATATCCACGGCCTCACTGTTACCGGCCCACGGATACGATTGCACGCGCCAGCTCTTGACGGGTTGGCCGTGGTAGCTCATAACCACCTCCCAGCCGCCCAGGTCATGATCGACCGACCACCGCGGGTGGAGGGTCGCCGCTGGCAGACTCTCGTGCAGGGCCAGTTCCATCGACCACGTGAAGGCAACGCCACTCACCTGCTCCCGGCCGCTGAATCGCGCCGTCCGATCGCTGACTCTCTCGCCCTTGGACGCAGCCAACCACCGGATCTGGCCGGTTTTGACCTGTCGCAAGGCCAACAGGCCCTCAAAAAGAGGTCGCTCGATGGGTTTGCCATTTAAACTGAGGACCCCCAGAATCCACCCCTTGTCTGTCCGAGCCGGTTCCCATTTCAGGCCCACACCATTCTTCAGGATCATTGTTTCTTTCGCTACAGGAACTTCGGCAAGGCCGGCCCCAACCTGTACAGAGCCCGGAGTTGCTGCGATTCGGAATAAATGCCGGTTTGGATCCGTCGTCGCGCGCTGTGCGCTCACAATCTGCGGAAACGACGCGAAGGCCATCGACAACAGTAGAAGAGTGAATCGAGAGGTTGACATGAGAGCATCTCCCCGGGAGCCAGCCGCATCTCGTCGCCTGAGGGCCTGTGCGCGGCCCCAACTCGATTGTCGAGAGCGTGGCCATTCATGTCAATTCAGATCTCCAGCTCTGCTGAATTGACCAAAGCCTGTTCCTGACATTTTGCGTTCTGGAATTGGAACCTGGAGGCTGATGGTTCTGGGCGCGTGATCACTGCGCTACGTCCTGTCGGATCTTCATCACCCTGTCGCACTTCACGTCTTGCATCCGCTGAATCCGTCCATCGGGCCAGCGAATTTCCAAGACTCCAGCCGTGTCGTCCTTGCCCATGCCGAAGTGCACCGGGCCTGCACTGGAAGACGCATACCCAACGGCGGAAGTGACATGGTTGTA
>JBGPHY010000892.1:0-2517 GCA_041484625.1 Terriglobia bacterium
CAGCGGGCAGCAGTAACGAAGGCCTAGAGCGGGTCAAAGAAATCAATCCCGACCTAATCATCCTAGACATTATGATGGAAACGTTTACCGAAGGTTTTCACGTTTCACTCACGTTGAGAGACCCCTCCCCAGATGCCGCGTATGCACCATACCGTCACATCCCTATCCTTGTATTGACGGCGATCCACACCAGCACACCGCTACGCTTTGCTCCCGATGAAGATTATCTTCCGGTCGATGCTTTCCTGGAAAAGTCGGCCGCGCCGGAAGAGTTGCTGGCCAAGGTCAACGAACTTCTGAGAAAAACAGGAACGGAATGACTCCGGTCCGGCGACGCCAAGTTACCCAGCCGCTTGCAGCAGAGCTTGACAGGCGAAAAAAATGCAGACTATCGGACCAGACGAGACCAATCAGGTCACCCCAGGACTAACTCCTGGCAGGACGCTGGCGGAGGAGGAGTTGATCAACAGCTTGGGCTGGTTGATCAAGCTGCGCTGGCTGGCCGGTGCCAGTGTACTGCTGGGCACCTTCTTGGCGACTCGTGTCCTGGCTCTCAATATCCCGCAAATCCCCCTGTATCTATTGGGTTTCGGGTTGCTTGCCTACAACGCTGCCCTCCGCTGGGGGCTTATTTGGCTGGATGTTCATCTATCTCAGTACAGCATTGCCTATCAGTGGTTCGCCCGGCTGCAGATTGGCCTGGACTGGGCGAGTTTGATGGTTCTGATCCACTTCTCCGGAGGCATTGAGAGCCCTGTCATCATTTTTATCCTGTTCCATATCACTATTGCCTCCCTGCTGCTTCCTCACGATCGGGGATTCCTTTATGTGACGCTGGCTCCCATCCTCGTGGGCGGCACGGCCCTTCTCGAATACTACGACATCTTGCCGCACGTGCACCTCATCGAGCCCCCCATGTATAAGAATGTCACCTACATCACTGGCGTCGTCTTTTTCTTCACGTGTGCAAGCTACGTGATGGCCTATTTTTCCATGTCGATTTCACGGCGGCTGCTGAGACGGGAGGACGAAATCACTGGCCTTTACCAAAGCGTGCGTGCTATCACATCCACACTCGAATTGCCGCAGCTCTTGAAGCGGCTCACCGAGGCCACAACCCAGGTACTGAGGTGCAAGGCCGCTTCGATCCGGCTATTGGACGAGACGGCCAGCCATCTGAAGATGGTCACGGCCTACGGATTAAGCGAAGCCTATATGGAAAAAGCACCCATCGACCTTGGCCGAGCGCTGATCGACCAGGAAGCGCTCCGCGGGAAAACCGTGCTCGTCCGCGACGCGCCGCATGACCCTCGCCTTCGCTATCCCGACAAGATACGCGCCGAAGGCATCCATACGATTCTGAGTGCGCCGCTCATAGGCAAGCGCGGTCCTATCGGCGTCCTTCGGGCTTATGGGGGCGAAGGCCATGAGTTTACTGGGCACGACGCCGCCTTCCTTGGCACTGTGGCCGGGCAAGGCGCAGTGGCCATCGAAAATGCCCAGGCCTATGACACGTTGGATAACCTCAACAGGGAGAAGTCAAAGTTCGCGCGCATCGTCACCCACGAGCTGCGCTCGCCGGTTCAGGTAACGCAGAATCTGCTGGGCCTGCTCGCCAAAGGCTACGTCGGTGCGCTGAGCGACAAGCAGGCCGACCTGGTGGATCGGGGGTTGCGCCGGATCCAATTCCTGCAAAGCCTGGTGGATGACCTCCTCGACCTGGCTGCAGGCAAGACCGAAGTGCTCGCTGTTGGCAACCGTGGCCCCGTTTGCCTTTGTGTTCCCCTCAGGGAAATCTGCGGCCGGTTTGAAGCCCAGGCCAAGGCTAAGGGACTTCAACTCCAGCTGGATTGCCCCAAGGAGGATCTCATTGTCTGGGGAGATCGGAGTGAACTGGACCGGATCATCAACAACCTGGTCGGTAACGCCGTCAAGTACACCACGAAGGGCGAGATCCGAGTTCTTGTGGAGCGTGAACGCGAATTCGCTCGCATCACCGTTGCAGACACAGGCATCGGCATACCCAGCGATGCGCTGCCTCACATCTTTGATGAGTTCTTCCGCGCGAGGAACGCCAAAGCGTTAGAAGATAGAGGGACAGGGCTCGGCTTGGCCATTGTCAAAGACCTGATCCGGCGCTACGACGGAAAAATCGAGGTAAAGAGCGTCGAAGGCCAGGGGACCACCTTTACACTGCAATTGCCTGTCGTTCGCTAGGATTCCGGCGCTTCTCCGAATAAGTATGGTTGATTCTTTAGACCCGATATTGGAGGCTTCGACCCTTTGTCGAATGTTCTTCAGTGCATTTGAAAAAGAACGGTTGTCCCCTTTCGCCTTTTTCGTTTTCTACGGAGGCCCTCAGGACCGCTCTGAGAGTCGCTAGAGGGTTGTGGCATAAGTTGGCAGCTTACACTGGAGTTTGGTATTTCCAAAAAACTTGCCTGCATAACCCGAGTATTCCTATAGAATCAACCACAAATGACGAACTTGTCTCAAAGGACCATGGCTAACCGTACA
>JBGPHY010000893.1:0-2515 GCA_041484625.1 Terriglobia bacterium
ACTGCTGGCGCTGGCCGCGCGCGCGGGGGCCCTCTGGGCCCGCCACTGGCCGTTCGCATTCCTCGGGCTGGGAATGTTCATTTTCTTTATGGCAGACGCTGATTACTGGCCGATGGGCAGGATCCCTTTCTGGAATGGCTTCGCCGTCGCGGAGGTGCTCCAGCACTGGCTGATACTATCTCTCGTGTTGGCCTTCGCGTGGTTTGAGTGGCGGGTGCAGACGAGCCGCGCAAACTCTCTGCGGGCAGCGCTTGTCTTTCCGTTGGTCTGTGCCCTCGGCGGTGCCATACTCTTGACGCACACCCACTCCCTGAACAACGCGAAAGAAGAACTCCTCGCCGAACTGAGTCACATCCCCATCGCCCTGCTCGGCGTGATCGCGGGGTGGTCGCGCTGGCTGGAATTGCGGCTCCCGGAGCGTCTCGGGAAAGGGCTTTCCTGGCTCTGGCCGATTTGTTTTGCCCTGATTGGAGCATGGCTCCTGAACTATCGGGAGAGCTGAAATCAACGCTTGAGCCTGGTTCCTCCTGCGCCGGAGAGGTTGCGTCCGCGGCGGAATCCTAGTTGACAAGCCTGTCTAAAACGGCCAAAATTACAGCTTGCTCCAAACATCGCGCATCGCTGAGGGGAAATTGTGGGCGGGGGATTATGGCGACCCTTCCAAGGCTGAATAGTCGTTACGAGATCCGGGAGATTCTCGGTCATGGTGGCATGGGCATTGTCTACAAAGCCTACGACTCAGTGATCCGGCGTGAAGTGGCCCTGAAGACACTTCGCGACCTTCCCGATCCCTCTGCTCTTGAAACCTTCCAGAAAGAATGTGGAGTGCTGGCCTCTATGGCCCACCCCAATATCGTGGAGATCTTCGATCTGGGGGAGTTTGAGGAGAGCGGTGTCAAGATGCCCTACTTTGTGATGCCGCTGCTTCCCGGGATGACGCTGGACGCCCTGATTCAAACCGCCAGTCAACGCCTCACGGTTGATAGGGCTGCCGAGATCATCACCCAGACCTGTCGGGGGCTGCAGGCGGCCCATGACCGGGGCCTGGTCCACCGGGACTTGAAACCCAGCAACATTTTCGTGATGGCAGACGATTCCGTGAAGATCATCGACTTTGGGGTAGCCCATATCTGCGACACCCGAACGACCATGGGACTGAAGGGGACGCTAGCCTACATGTCGCCGGAGCAAGTGGCAATGAAACCCCTATCGTCGTTGTCCGACATTTTTTCCTTGGCCGTAGTGGCTTACGAGACGCTGGCCCTGCGCCGCCCCTTTCAGGGGAGAACCCAGAGCGAGATGGTGGAAGCCATCCTACACCAAGTGCCCCCGCCGGTCTCGGAGTTCAACCCGGCGGTCAGCCAGCTGATCAGCCGAGTGATTCATAAAGGACTGGCCAAGCAGCCGTTCCATCGCTTCGCATCCGCCCGAGAATTTGCCGACACCCTGCAAAAGGCAGTTCGCAACGAGACCATTGACGCCTTCGATTCGAGCCGGATTCAGCCGCGCCTTCAGAGGGCGGCCAAGGCTTTTGAGCAAGAGGACTATCAGTTCGCCAATGAGATCCTGTCCGAGCTGCAAGCCGAGGGGCACCTCGATTCTGCCATTACGACGCTCCATCGGCAGATTAACCAGGTGGTGCGCCAGAAAACGATTCAGCAGCTTTTAAACAGCGCCCGCACGCGTCTCGAAGAACAGGAGTACCCCCTGGCTCTGCAAAAACTCCACGAAGCTCTGCAGATGGATCCCGACAACGCGGAAGCTCTCGATTTGAAGGGCCGCATCGAGATCCGCCGCACTTCGGAGAAGGTTGACGACTGGCTACGCCTGGCCCGCCAGCACATCAGCAGCGGCGATTTTGGACATGCCCGGGAGGCCTTGCAAAATGTTTTGCAGCTACGTCCCAATGACATGCAGGCCCTGCAGATGATTTCGGAAGTTAGCCGCAAGGAACAGGAGTACCTCAAAGCCCGACAACGGAAAAAGGACCTCTACCAGTCCGCCCTGAAGGGATGGGAAAACGGAGAGGTGAGTGCCGCCCTCAGCAAGCTGGAGAGCCTGCTTGAACTAGACCGCCGGACGCCGGACCTGTCTTCTTCGGAGAGCGGGACGCTTTACCAGAACTTTTACAATCAGGTCCGATCCGAACACGATGGCATTAAGAATGCCAATGCTGAGGCGCGGCAGCATCTGGCCGAGCACAATTTCGCGGCGGCCCTCTCAATTTGTGAAGAGTACTTGCGGAAATACCCGACTCACGCTCTGTTTCAAGCATTGAAGTTCGATGTGGAGGAACAGCAGAGGCAAGAACTGTCCAGCCAGATTCTAGAGGTCAACCGGCGGGTGGACGCCGAACCGGACCTGGATCGACGAGTCAATATCCTCAAGCAAGCCGTGGATCGTTATCCCGGGGGAGGGTTTGACTCGGCCCTTCGGTTGATGCGAGACAAGCGCGACCTGGTGAATTCCATCGTGAACAAGGCCCGCCTGCTCGAGGAGCAATGCCAGTTCAACG
>JBGPHY010000894.1:0-2514 GCA_041484625.1 Terriglobia bacterium
GGAGAGCGCGAGGTGGTCAAGAAGTTCTCAAGCAGCCAGATGAGTCCCACCGACCTGGGCGACCGCATCAGCATCAGTGAGCAGGAAAAACTGGAGAAAATCATTCTGCCCACCCAGTTCCAGGGACTCAAGGACTTCAGCACCTACCTGAAGATTGCCAACTACGGCATTACGGCCATGAAGATGCCGCGAGAATTTCTCCCCGCAATCACCGATGGGTTCCTCCCGCGAGACTTCGATCTCCAACAGATGCTCAGAGAGAAACCCGCTGCGGCCGTTGTGGCATCATCCCGGGTTCCATAGTTCGCCCCATAAGATCGATCGACAGGGAGAAAGTGTCATGCACAAGGCATCCCCAAGAGAAATTACAGAGCATGAAACACTCCCCGGCGTGGCCGGGCGAGTGGGGCGGGCGTTGTTGCTCCAGTGTTTGGTTCAGCGTGGGAATGGTCGAGGACTCTGCGGGGAAAGGGTAGACGCCGCCGATGTCGACAATCCAGCCCCTCTCCAGCTCTGGCCTGCAGCCACCCGGCGCTGGCGCTCTCGTTCTCTGGCCAGATTATGCCCATTCTCACACGGCCCTTCTGCACTCCAGGCGGATGTTTGCCTTGGGTTCTTGGATGTGGACGTGTATCTTTGCCACCCGCCCGTCCGTGCCTGTTCCGCTGGTCCTGCAGCAAGGCTCACGCCAGGGCAGCTCGCTGCATCCACCTGTCATTCCCCTTGCTCTTTTGCAGTCCTGCACCTCACGACGGCTCGTCCCGGCGTCGTTTTCCCCGTTCCGCCGACTTGTTCCTCAGCTTTGGGTGCAGGAACAAGATCCTCTTCACTTGAAAGGAGAAACTTCGATGTCAAAAGAAAAACCCGCAACCCAATCCCAGGAACCCAAGACCAGCAGCCCCGCCGCTGCGAATAGGCCCGTGCATGAAGTCAAATTGGGCAAAATCAAAGCGGCCATTTGGCTTAACGAGACCGAGAGCGGCAAGCGCTACAACGTCACGGTCGGCCGTCTCTACCGCGACGGAGAGAGCTGGAAGCTGGCCGACAGTTTTGGAAGGGAAGACCTCCCTTTGCTGATTAAGGTCCTCGATTTGGCGCATTCCTGGATCTACCAATCCCAACCATCCACCGAATAGCTCCCGCCCCTACCCGCCCGGCTCACGCCGGGCGGGTTCTTCCCTTGAATGAGGGGCGAACCGAATAAAGGAGACTCGCAATGACCAGCATCAACTCAGAACCCACCGAATCCAGCCGACCCAGATCAGGCCAAACGAGTGGCAGCGACCAAAATTGTGCCGAATGTTCTCACCTCGACCTGCTTGGTGGCCAACCTCTGGATGGATCGGGCTTCGAAGAAGAGATCCCCGACACCGATTTTCAATGGAGGGATTAGAAATGCAAAGTGGCACTCAACTCATCAAGCGGGACCTCCGCCAGGAAGTCACCGACGCGATCATCGTTGCCCTTGAACAAGGGACTGCTCCCTGGCAGAAGCCCTGGCAAGCAGGGGCACTTGAGCTTCCATTCAATCCGACGTCTGGAAAGCCTTATCGCGGCGGCAACGCCATCCTCTTGATGCTTAACGGCTCCTCCAAAGGATATGATGACCCCCGTTGGCTTACATACCGGCAGGCTCAGGAAAGCGGCTGGCAGGTTTGCAAGGCAGAGAAGGGGACCCAGATCGAATTCTGGCAATTTCCTGAGCGGAACGGTACCGGTAGCGATGGGCTCTTGAATCAAGACCAGCCCCAATCCGACAAGTTTGTCTATCGAGTCTATACCGTCTTCAACGCCAAGCAGATTGAGGGTATACTGCCCCACTCACCGCGTGTGCGCCAGGAGTGGGAGGTAGCTCAAGGCGCCGAGGCGATTCTTCAGAACTCAGGGGCTCGAATCAACCATGACCAGGCAGACCGGGCCTTCTACAGACGCTTCTCCGACAGCATTCACCTCCCGCCCAAGCCGGCGTTCAAGAGTGCGGGTGATTACTATGGGACTGCCCTCCACGAGCTGGCTCACTGGACGGGACATCCGCAGCGGCTCAATCGTGAGACTCTCAATGAAAGCTATCGCTTCGGAGATCCCAACTACGCCAAGGAGGAACTGAGAGCCGAACTTGCCAGCGTCTTCCTGATGGCAGAGAGAGGCATTCCTCACAATCCAGACAGTCATGCCGCCTACGTTGCTTCCTGGTTGGAGGCACTCCGCCAGGACAAACACGAAATCTTCCGCGCCGCCCGAGACGCCCACAGGGCTGCCGATTTGCTCCTGGGTTTGGAGCTACACCAATCGCTCGACAAGGCTATGGCAGAGTTCAACCGACGTCCTGGAGTCTCAGACCCATTGTCTGAGCCTGCTTTCACTGGCACTGAACTGGATCAGACTCCCAACCCAGCTCTCGGCTTCCGAACTCCGCCCCCTACGGTAGAAATCGAGTTCTAAAACACAGCAGCTCAGCGACTCACGCCTTAAACTCACGTAGACGAAAGGCCGCCGCCACCGGCGCTGGTCACC
>JBGPHY010000895.1:0-2509 GCA_041484625.1 Terriglobia bacterium
ATCAACTTTATCTGCAGGGCCTTTTCTATTGGAACAAGTGGACGCAAGCGGATTTCAAAAAAGCTGCGGATTACTTCACACAAGCTGTCGAGAAAGACCCGCATTACGCATTGTCCTACGCCGGTCTTGCCGATACCTATAGTCTGCTGGGCGACGCCGGATATCTACCTCCGTCGGAATCCTGGCCGAAGGCAAAAGCCGCCGCGATGCAGGCGCTGGAGATTGACGACACACTCGCCGAAGCACACACGTCCCTGGGTCTCGTGAAAGAGCACTTTGAATGGGACTGGGCAGGTGCGGAACAAGAGTTCAAGCGGGCCATCCAGCTCAACCCGAACTCGGCAACGGCGCACCATTGGTACGGGGACTACCTGGCAAACATGGGCCGCTCGGAGGAAGGCCTGCGCGAGACAAAAAAGGCTAGGGAATTGGATCCCCTCTCTCTCATCATTAACACGACCTTAGGTTGGCAGCTCTACCTCGCGCGCCAGAATGATCAAGCCGTCGAACAATTGCGAAAGGTTCTCGACATCGATGCAAAGTTTGCTCCTGCGCGCCGGATGCTTGAGGAAGTCTACGCGCAAATGGGTAAACAAAAAGAGGCCGTAGCGGAGAGAGAAAAGGTTCTGTCCCTCTCCGGAAGCCCTGAACTAGCGGCTTCCATCGAAGAAGATTTCTCCAAGTCGGGATATAAAGGCGTCTTGCAAAGCTGGCTGGATGGTCTGACGGAAATTTCCAAACACGGGTATGTCTCTTCCTACAGTATCGCTGAGGCCTACATGCGTATGGGTGAGAAGGAGAAGGCCTTCGACTGGCTGGAAAAGGCCCACGAAGAGCACGATAGCGGCTTGGTTTCCGTGGCCGTAGAGCCCCTGTTTGACCCCATACGATCGGACCCCCGATTTCAGGATATTCTCAGGCGTATGAAGTTGTCGAATTAGATTCTCCCGCAAAATCGAGGCCTGGTCAGTGGTCCTGAGAGATCGCCCGGCAGGCCGTCTATCGCAAGGGGTAGTCGCGATCTCCGGGCAGGTGGCCATCCACGCGTAACACTTTCAATCCAGGCCGCACGTTCTTGGCATCCACAAAAGCAATGGCGCCGGGTATGGCGGAGACGAGGTCGTACTGCAAATCGTTCGAGTAGACAATCTTCGGTGGTGATGCTACCTCGGCGCGAAAAATTTTCGCCACCCAGTATTGTTTGAACTGCGCTTCCGACATTTGATAAATCACCCGCAGGACTACATCTCGTTCCCGCGCGACGGGAGCGCGGATGAGTAAGGTCACCGGGAGTTTCGAGTTCCAGTATTGCCGCTCGCCGAGCAGCACCTTGCGCACTTCGGCAAGGCTGAGATCACTGACGGGAGTGTCAGGATGCACCACCACGGCAACATCCGCACCTCGCGATGTTTGAGCCGCTGAAGGGTGCTGGAGAGCCATACAAATCCACAACGGTACCCAGAGAACTGTCATGACGCGCTTGATAGTGGCATTCATTGGATGGCTCGCTCAGAAGGTGAAGTTTGTCTGAAGGAACAAACCATTAACTCGTGGTTCCCCCGGTTGACGTTTCGCATTCCGGTACTCACTCTTGAAACTCGCGTAGTTCGAGATGTCATATCGCAGACCCAAAATCGATCCCACCAAGTCCTGATTCGTGAAGACCTGTTCACTGAGCGGCATGTGAGTATATTCGAAGCGGTAATACGGTTTCAGCGTCTTTTCAAACCAGGGGAGCCGGTAGCCGACCTGCACGTAGAACGCGTCGCTGTTGGTGACCGCATTCGTAAGGATGTTGCGATGGTGGACGTTGGCGAATTCCGCGAGGAACTCCGGACTTTCTTTCGTCCAGACCAAGTGAGCGGAGGAGATCCATTCGCGGAAGTTCCTGCCATCTGGCAGGGTAATCTTGTCCCGGTATATAGAAGCGCCCAGCTGCAATCCGTAGAGTTTGACGGGCCGCGCAAAGATGTTGGCTACCCAGGCCCGGTTGTCATTGTTGTCTCCTGCGTCGCCGGGCCGGCTGATGATCGAGCCCCGGCCGTTACCGATGCCGGCGCTGTAGCTCAGCCCCGCTCCGCCCGAGGGGATATTGCCTTCGGCGAGAAATCCTACGAAGTGCACCGGGATGAATGTGCCGCCGACCCTTATCATTTCCGGCCGACTGATTGTGGTTTGCAGCCAGGCCCCGTGATGGAAAGCCGTGTTCCAGTAGCCGATCGGTGTGTGATAGCGTCCGAAGGACAGCTTGAAAAAGTCGTTGAAGTCGTACCGTATGATCGACCGTTCCACTTCCACGGTGTACCCGGTCGGTTGGGCATTAAACGTCATTTCGCCAAAGTAGCTGACCTTCCGGGAGAGCGGCGAAGCAAGATGCAGGTCCAACTGGCCAAGATTGAAGCCACTCGTGGCTCCCTTCTGGTCCGTTGCGGAGAAATCCACGTCCCCAAAACCTCGAATCTGAAGCGACGGATAGTGCGTCTCCATCTGCCGGACCGCCACCTGTTCC
>JBGPHY010000896.1:0-2506 GCA_041484625.1 Terriglobia bacterium
ATTCACCCAGCGATGCCAGTTCCTGCTTCAGGCGAACCTGCGCTTCCTCCAGTCGCCCAGCCTCAATCAATCTGACGACGTCTTGCCGAAATGTTTTTCCCGACGAACTGTCTGCGAAAGATCGACTTTGGACCATGCAGCGGGAATGCGCTCCAGCAAGGGCTAGCGCGGCCCCCAGGACGGCACCTGCCAGGACAACCGTGGGCTCTCTCCGACAGTCAAAGTGGAAGTTCATAAAGGTCACGCGGTGATAGAATGCGTTGGGTTCACACGCGCTCTAGCGCGACCATTATATAATCTTCCATAATGAAGATGCTGTTCACTGGAGAGAGTTTCAGCTAGTCCACTAAGCGTGGACTGGCTGGCGGATGTACTGTTTCAAGTACTCGTAACTCTCATCCATTTCTTCCAGCACCTTCTCTTCTTCGAATTCAAAGGGATGAATCACTTCGGGGAATAGGTAGACCTCTGCAGTCCCGGATTGCTCAAGGGCCTCCAGGACTTTGTCCATCTTGACCACACCTTCCGCGTTGTGAGCTTTAGTGAAGCTCCAATGTCGGTCCCAGACTCCGTCCATCTGCTGGAGGTGAATGGCAGGGGTGACTTTCCCCAGCTCTCGCAACCACAGGTATGTGTCCCTGTCCTTGCCCGTCACTTCATAACTGCACTGGTGGCCCACGTCGAGCAAAAACTGGATAGGGATCGGGACATTCCGATTGAATCGTTCGTAGAGATCAATAGCTTCGTCCAAGTGGATCAGCATCTCACGGCCAATGGGGGTGGGTTCCCACAGGACGAATTTCAGGCCCTGGGCAGCGGCATAGCGGGCAAAAGCCTGCATTCCCTCCACCAGCGTCTCTACCAGGAACTCCCGCTTCTGGGGGTCCCGGTAGTCTTTCACGCTGGCGGCTGCAATCGGGCCCCCCACTCCCTGGGCGCCCAGTTCCGCGGCAGTAATAGACGCCAGTTCACACCACTTTAGGGCATCCTTTCTGAATTCTGGAAATGGGTGGAGCAACAGACTGTATGCATAAGCGCCCAGACCAATGAAGGCGCTATGGATCTCGAAGCCATATTTCCGGGAGGCCTCTCTGACCTTGGCGCACATGCTCTTGCGTGCCTCTTCACTGCTTCGCGGATCCAGCAAATCAAAACAGAACTGGACGTGCTTCAAACCCCAACGCTGGGTGACCTGTCTGCCCCATTCATCCGGCTCAGGCCAGCGTTTTGCTGCATAGATATTGTCAATCCCCAAATGAACTTTCATGGGTTCTTCCTCCTTTTCATTGACTTTGGCTTTTCTTCTTCAAGCTTATCAGAAGATGGCAATCGGATTAAACAAGGATCCTGTCCCGCGTGGAAGCCGCAACGGTGCCGCCACCACCATAAACTCCCAACGGTGCTCCTCCTCACACACCTTGACGAGTTCTTCGAATTGAAGGCTGTCGGAGCAAGCCATGCCCATCGCGGCGATCTGAAGGGCATGGACCGGATAAGCAACTCCCTCGACATGGCTGGGGACGGTTTCCCCATCGCCGTCAGGAAAGAACGCCGCCACCTTGCGCTCGTGCAACAGGGATATGGTGTCGACTTGCAATCCGGCTTTTCCTTCCCCATCGTAACCATTGTCCCAGGGGCCCACCTCCAGCCGACGCCGGTGGTGTCCGGTGCGAAAGACAAAGATATCTCCCTCGTCGAGCCGCACTCCTTGGGCTTTCTCTGCAGCTTCCAGTTCCTGCCGGTTTACGGCCTCACCCGGTTCCAGCCATTTGACCCCCCGCAGGCGCGGGATATCCAGCAATACACCACGTCCCACAATTCCGTGAGCATATGCTGTAATATCCTGGAGAGTGGGGCCACGCGAAGTGACACTGCTTGCCGGTTTCCCGTTGTACAGCCGTCCCCTATAAGCAATGTGGCAAAGCGCATCGATGTGGGTATGGCAATCGCCGTGAAATTCACTCGCCAGGAAATCCGTGCAGAATTGGGGTTCGCCCTGGTCCAGGTAAATGTCATAGTTTTGCACCATGTAGTGGACTGCGGGTCGGGGATTGTCAGGTCCGGCCACTTTATTGATTGGCACGGCCATCGAGACCGAGCGGCCTGTACGGACCAGTGAAGCCGCCCTGCGAACATGATCGGGAGTGATGTGATTGAGCGTCCCCCGTTCATCGTCAGGTCCCCAGCGTCCCCAGTTGCAGACACTCTTGAAAAGCTGATCAAATTCCGCGGCAGAAACGGGAATTGGTGTCGTTTTCATAGGTGTCTTCCAGGCTCCTCACCAGCGCATTAGCGCAGATAAAAATATTTCATGGCCTTCCAGGCCCTCTTATGAAAATGAGTTCAGAGTTCATGCTTCAGCATGCCTGAGGCAATGGCAACCTAAAGGTTGAATTCCGAACCAATCAGCCATTTTCATCGGACGTGTTGACCTAAATAGGTCATGGGGCACTTTCATGAAAATGCGAGGCTTGAGGGTGGCCGCCGCGCGGGTGACCGCCGTCAC
>JBGPHY010000897.1:0-2505 GCA_041484625.1 Terriglobia bacterium
AACCTTTGATAGACCTGGAAAAAAACCCCAATGTGGAGAAGATTGTTGTCTTCATTAACGCTCGCGATGGCCGTCGTTCAAGCCAACGCACAGGAAGGCATTCAGCTAAAAGTTGCTCGCTGGCCGGCTGACCGCCAGGCAGCCATCTCCCTGACCTTTGATGATGCCTTGCTGACTCACCTGCAAGTCGTAGGACCAATCCTTCGGAAACATCAATTGAATGGCACTTTTTACGTTGCGACGGGTAACGAGCGCTGGCGCGATCACATCCCGGAGTGGCGTCGGCTGGCACAGGATGGGAACGAGATTGGAAACCACACTGTCACCCATCCCTGCCTGCTTGCACAAATTGTGCCGCACTCCCAGACCTATACTCCAGCCATGATGGAAGCGGATATCCTCGATGCAGCAAAGGAGATCTCCGCCCAGATCAAAAATTCCAGAGGACTGACCTTCGCTTATCCTTGCGGCAGCTTGAGCTTCGGCCCAGTGGCCGACCAGGTGCATAACGCCGCGCTTTTCCTGGGATATCTCACGCGCTCTTCATTTGCCGCGCGGGGCTATGGAACCAGTGGTCCGATAGGTCCAAATGAACTCAATATTATGGTTGTGCCCGACCTGGGTATGACGGAAGGCAAGAACTTCCCTTCCCTGCTGGCTCTGGCCTACACGGGTTTACAGGACCACAAGTGGGGGGTCTATTGCTTCCATGGGGTGGGCGGAGACTGGCTCTCTACGCCGGCCGAGTCCTTGGACGAATTGGCGGACTACCTGGAGAAACACCCGGAAATCTGGACAGCGACCTTTGGCGACGTGATCCGTTACATTCAAGAGAGCAAAGCCTTAGGAATTAAACAGGGCAATGCCGGTCAAAACCGTGTCGAATTCGAGTTGACTTGGCCTCTGGACCGGAGGGTTTTCGATCTGCCGCTCACACTGAAAAGTGAATTGCCAAGAGACTGGAAAGCCGGTCAGGTACTGGCTGACGAAAAGTCACTTCCTTTGAAACTGGCCGAGGGGAACAACAGTCAGACTCTGCTGCTGGACGTCTTGCCGGGAACTTCACACCTCGTTATTGTGAGGCGGTAGCCAGTCTGGGATGGGAGGTCCAGTTCAGAGCCACCTGCGTCGAGTCTTTAAGGAGTTGTTGGAGCAGATCGTCCTTCCAGAGCCACGGGAGCAAATCTCTGCCTTGCGTGTCCATCTGTGTCCCTGACTTGCGGGAGAAGCAATCGCCCTCGGGTATCCAACTAGAATACTAAAAAAGAAACGCCCGCCTGAATTTGCTAGTCCAGGCGGGCCGGTAATACGAGGCAGGATGAATCTCGATCTAGGCGACTTTCACGAACACGATCAGCAAGGTATACAGCGCCAGAGACTCAATCAGCACCAGGCCCAACAGCAAGGCAAAGCGGATAGCCGGAGCCGCACCGGGATTCCGCGCCATGCCCTCGCAAGCCGCCGAAATGGCTCTGCCTTGCGCCAGAGCGCAAACCGACGAAGCAATGGCCATTGCAAAGCCAGAGGTAATGACAATCCAATACCTTCCTACCCCAGACCCGCCCTCCTGCGCAAATACCGGCGAGGCCGTCATGAGAACAGCCAGAGCAAACAGCGCAAACAAGAAGAATCTTTTCATTGATCCTCTCCTTTTGTTGAAGATTCGGCCGACCAACCCAAATCTCGTGAGTCGGGCCGTTATGATGCGCCGCCTGGAGGTGGTCCCCGGAATCCCCTCGTGCATCCCGGACTCACACAGACAGCAAGAAAACAGTGACCCGTGAGCAGGAATTGGCGGTCAGTGCCTTCTGATCTTCCAAAGGCAAAAGTATTGCCACGAAGATCATCTCCACGCCGATCGCTTATCACAGGCCACTAATCACTGAACACTGCTTCTCAATACTCTTCCCCCACTGCTCCCTGGATATAAACCATTGGCAGAACCATGAATATGAAGGACTGCAGGAGCGTCGTAAACAGACCCAGTACCATGATGGGCAGCGGTAGCAAGAACGGAACCAAAGCGAAGAACACTCCGACAATTAAATGCTCGCCGAAAATATTGGCAAATAGACGAACAGTCAGAGAGAAGGGTCTGGCCATATGACTGATGATCTCAATCGGGATCATCAAGGGTGCCAGAAACGGAACCGGTCCGGCAAAATGCTTAAAGTATTTGAACGCCCCGTTTTTCTTGATTCCCAGATAATTGTAATAGACGAAGACACAAAGGGCACATCCGGCAGTGACATTGATGTTACTGGTAGGAGATTTGAAGCCTGGGATTTGCCCGGAGAGATTCATCAGCAGGATGAACAGTCCGATCGTTGCCACCATAGGGAGATAGCGCTTGCCGCCGTGTCCGATGATTTCTTCCATCTGCGAGCCAATGAATTCCACTACCAATTCCAGGATCTGCTGCAATTTGCCGGGCTTCTCCACGGAGAAAGTTCGCCGCACCAACGGGAGAGAGACACAGAGGAACAAGAAGACGATCAGCGCATA